>JAYVQJ010000236.1:0-9965 GCA_043777235.1 Planctomycetia bacterium | reverse complement strand
TCATCGTGACCCACCGCGCGTCGCGGAATCGTGGTGGGTCACGATGACTCGACCGCACCCGACAACTGCGGTGAATCAATGAATCGAAGGGCTGACGGAATGAACTCCGAAAAACCGGTGGTCGTGATCGAACATTTGACGAAGCGTTACGGCGAATTCACGGCGCTCGACGATTTGTCGCTGACACTTTCCGCCGGACAGATTCTCGGCCTGATCGGTCCGAACGGGGCCGGAAAAACGACGGCCATCAAGATCCTCGTGGGGCTGTCTCGGCCCACGGGCGGCACGGCGCGGATTGGTGATGCGGACTGCGTCACTGACGCGCGGCGCATCAAACATCTGGTTGGGTATATGCCGGATCGTTTCGGTTCGTACGACAACATGCGGGTCCGCGAGTACCTCGATTTCTTCGGCGCGGCGTTCTCGATTCCTCGTCGCCAAAGAATCGCACGAATCGACGAAGTCATGGAGACGACCGGCACGACGTACATGCGCGACAAGTTCGTCGAGAGTCTGAGTCACGGAATGCAGCAGCGTGTCGGAGTGGCTCGCACGCTGCTGCACGATCCGCAAGTTCTGATTCTCGATGAGCCGGCGAACGGACTCGATCCACAGGCACGCATCGAGATGCGCGATTTGCTGATTCGGCTGGCGAAGCTCGGAAAGACGCTGATCGTCACCAGTCACATCCTGCCGGAGCTGTCTCGCATCTGCGATCACATTGCGATTCTGACTCACGGCAAGCTGCGAGCATTCGGCACAGTCGAGGAAATCGGCCGGCAAGTCAGTCAGAAGCGGACGATCGAAGCTCAATTGGTCTCGGCCGAACAGATCGTTACCGCGTCGGAGATCATTCGGCGGGCGATCGAAGAGGGAGCGGAACTGACGGAGTCCCCCGAAGAGTCGGCGATCCGATTTCGGACCGCGCTGCCGGAAGCTCAGTTGGGCGATCTGTTGTCAGAACTGGTGCGCGGCGGGATACGTGTGACGCAGTTCCGCGAATTGCAGACCGATTTGGAAGAGGCGTTCCTGTCATTCGCTCGGCCGGACGATTCAAAGAAGGCGTCAACGTCGAAGGACAAGGTCGCTGCTGCGGGAGGAGCCGCGCATGGCTAACCCTTTGGTGCAGCGAGAACTGATCACGGCGCTGCGTCAGAAGCGGATGCTGTTGCTGCAATGTGGCATGGCGGCGGCGTTCGCGTTGCTGATCATTATCCGCTGGCCGACTGATCCGCGCATGGCGTTGTCGGGGACACGATCGCAAGAAGTGTTTCGGTTGTTTGGGTACGGCTTGTTGGCAGTGCTGTTGCTGCTCTTGCCGGTGTTCCCGGCGACGAGCATCGTGCGCGAACGCAATTCGGGAACACTGGCATTGCTGTTGAACACGCCACTCGGCGCGTGGCGAATCTTTTGGGGCAAACTGCTCGGAGTGCTTGGCCTCGCGGGGCTGATGCTGGTCTTGAGCCTGCCGGCGGCGTCTGCGTGTTACGCACTGGGCGGTATCTCGCGAGGTGATTTGCTCTCGGTCTATGTGCTGTTGGCATTGGTCGCAGTGCAGCTCGCGGCATTGGGTTTGTTGGTGAGCACCTATGCGACGACAACCGACGCCGCAGTTCGTTGGACTTACGGGTTGGTGTTGTTGTCGAGTGTTCTCTCGCTCGGTCCGCATCAATTCTTGCAAGGTACGGAATCGTCGCTGGCTGACCTCGCGGATTGGATGCGGTGCGCGTCGCCGTTTGCCTCACTGATGTCGCTGACCGGAAGCGGAGACGTCGGAGCAGTGGGGTTGGTCTCCGCGGCGAATGTGCCGGGACGGTTCGTGTTGGTTTCGTTGCTGCTGACGGCGGTTTACTCGGCGTGGGCGGTGAGCCGTTTGAATCACACGATCTTCGATCAAGCGCGGGATGCCGGAACAATCAGTGACGATCAGACCTTCGGGACTCAGTTGGCGCGGCGGCTCATGTTTCTGGTCGATCCGCAGCGGCGATCGCGAGCGATTGGGCCGCTCGTCAATCCGGTGATGGTCAAGGAGTTTCGTTGCCGACGATTCGGACGTCTGCACTGGCTGCTGCGATTGATTGCGATCTGTGCGGTGCTGTCGTTGGGGCTGACTTATGCCACCGTGACCGGCACCGTCGATTGGGGAGTTGACACGATCGGCGGCATCATGGTGCTGATGCAAGTGGCGTTGCTGGTGTTGTTCACACCGAGTTTGGCGTCCGGCTTGATCAGCACCGAACGTGAAAGTGGAGGCTGGCCGCTGTTGCAGATGACATCGATGTCCGTGCTGCGAATTCTGTGGGGCAAGTTGCTGAGCGTACTGCTGACATTGCTGCTCGTACTGTGTGCGACTCTGCCGGGTTATCTCGTGATGGTCTACATCGATCCGGGATTGAAGCTGCAAGTCGAGCGCGTCGTGATTTGTCTCGCGGCGACGGCCGGCTTCGCGATGTTGCTGAGCGCGGCGATCGGCAGTCTGTTTCGCCGGACGGCTCCGGCGACGGCCGCTTCGTATGCGGCGTTGCTAGCGATTTGCGGAGCACCACTGTTGGTGTGGTTGGGACGTGATGCACCGTTCGGTCACGACACGGTCGAGCGGGCATTGCTGATCAATCCGGTGGCGGCGGCGCTGTCGGTGATTCGACTGTCTGGCTTTCGGGACTATGAACTGATTCACGGCAATTGGTGGTTCATGGGAATCGGTTCGGCCCTGTGCCTGTTGGTGTTGGTGATTCAAACTCGTCGGATTTCACGTCCGCAATAGCGTGGTTTTGGGAGCCGTCGATGCGAACGTTGTTGTGTTGGCTGACTGTCTTCTGTCTGACCGCGACCGCGTTGTGCGCGGAGGAGATTCGTATTGATTTCGTGATGGAGCGCGATCCCGAAATCCGTCCTGTGCCGACCGTGATGGTGTTCTCTCCGAAGGCGTTGCCGTTGTGGCTGGAAGCGTTGGCTCGGCCGGACGCACAGATGCAGCGGATGGCGGCAGAGACGATTGCGGACGCTCACGCCTTCGATCTTCCCGACATCGAGAAGGCCAAGCCCGGGCTGATCAAGATTGTCTCGGAGGACGCATCGAACGCAGCGGCGAGATTCTCGGCGGCACGAACATTGATCGTGATGGATGCCAAGGATGCTGCGGCGGTGTTGTTCGAGGCGTCGCAAAAGCACGGTGCCGATCTGCGTCAACTGGTCGAACCGGCTTTGGCGAAGTGGAATCACGAGCCCGCTCGCAAAGTCTGGCAGAAGCGATTGAGTATCCCCGGCACGCGACTGCGCGATTTGATCTTGGCGATTCGCTGTGTGCGCGAGGCGGGAGATGAATCGAACGTCGAGTCGTTGTTGACGATCACTCACGATCGGTTTCGCCCCATCGCGGCTCGAACGGAAGCGGCGCGGTCGGCGGGAACGTTGAGGACGTCGGGGTTGGAAGAGAACGCGCATCGGTTCATGGGCGTGGTGTCCCCTTCGATTTTTGATCGGTTGTGTGCGGTTGCGTTGCTCGATCAACACCGCTCGAAAGCGGCGAGCTTGTTGTTCTTTCAGCTCGCACAGGATGCCGAGCCAAGCGTTGCGGCCGCGGCATTAGTCAGTCTCAACGCGAATGATCCGAGTCTTGTCGTGCCGCTCGCCGAGCAAGCGATGCAAAACAACGACGCGAATGTTCGTCGAGAAGGGGTCGTCGCGTTCAATGCGCAGCCGACTCCCGAACGAGTCACTGCGATGGCTCGATTGCTCGACGATCCGCATCCGGGAGTGCGCGTGATGGTGCGCGAGAATTTGTTTCGACTGGCGCGTGTCGCGGAACTCGACGCGCCGATTCGTGAGGCCGCGACGACGGTCCTGGCCGGCAACAGTTGGCGGGGACAGGAGCAAGCGACTCTGTTGTTGGCCGCGCTCGATCACAAGCCGGTGGCTGCTCGTTTTGTGGAACTGCTGGAATCGCCGCGCGACGAAGTGATGGTCTCGGCAGCGTGGGGACTTCGACAACTGGCGGTGCCGGAAACGCTGCCGGCGATTCTCGACAAGGCGACTCGTCAAACGGAACTCCGCAAGAATCCGCCTGGTCCGCCGAAGCCAGGGCTGTCCATGCGGCTCGACACGCAAGTCGCTTTGTTGTTCGAAGCGATCGGGCAGATGAAATACGCCCCCGCCGAGGCACTACTTCGCCAGTACGTTCCGAAGGACTTGATTCTGGGAGAGATGTCTCGCTCCGCCGCGATTTGGACGCTCGGTCATCTGCACGCGAATCAACCTGACGAAGGATTGGCGATGCAGTTGTATGGACGGCTCACCGAGCCAAGCTCCGCCGAGCCTCCCGAATGGGACCGAGTCCGTGACATGAGCTTAGTCTCGATGGTCCGCATGAAGACGCGCACTCAGTGGGAACCGATTCAACAAGCCTTGGGCTCGCGCGAGGACTCCAACCGAATGTATTTGCTGTTCCGCTGGGCGACTCAGCAAATGACCGGCAAGATTTTGCCTGAGCCGAAGCCGACCTTCGCCACTCGCACCGGTTGGTTCCTAGAACCGATCGAGGCGTCGAAGTGACCGGAAGCGAGTGCCGCAGCCATCCGGCCTCATTTGCGTGGCAGCACTTCTTGCACGCGCTCAAGCGGAAGATTCAGCCACAACGCGATCTCTTCGCAGGCGAAGCCGGTGTTGAACAGACGCAAGATCATGCCACGTTCTTCGGCCTGAATGCGTCGTGTGCGAAGCGGTGTATTGAGTTGATCTTCGGTGGGCGGTGCCGTTGCGGACTCGGTCTGTTGCGACGTCTCGGCAACTGGCTTGCCTGAGGTGCGGCCTTCCTCGCGAAGCTCCTCGGCACCGATCACTTGCGGGAAGTCTTCGAGGACCGCTTCCCACTCGGCGATGTCTTGATCGAGATCGTCGCCCAGGGCATCGAGTATTTCATAATAGGCGGCGGCTCGTGATTCGGCGGACACTTCGGTTGTGTCGAGCGAGGCACTTGATCGCTGCGAGTTTTCACGCATGCGATGTGGGCCGGAAACTTGCGCTTCGTGAGGGGCGTGTCGACGCTCGGGAAGTGCAGCTTGGCGTTGACGAATCGCGGCTCGCATTTGCTCTGACAAGACGACAAACAAGCCGGCCAGCAAAGCGGCACCGGTGATCGCTCCGACGATGAATAACGACATTTGGTAGTTCCCTGTCCTTGGGTGGTGTCTTTGGTGGAGGGCACTCTTGTCCGTCCTGAAGGCCGCGAAAAAGGACGGGCAAGAGTGCCCATCCTCCGACGAGATCAGTGCTTCTTTTTCTTCTTCTTCTTCCCGTTGTCGTGATCGTGATCGTGGCTGTGATCGTGGTCATGGCCGCCATCGTGATCGTGAGAATGATCGTGATCGTGATCGTGACTGTGGTCATGATCGTGTCCGCCATCGTGATCGTGGCTGTGGTCATGGTCATGCGAGTGGTCATGATCATGGCTGTGGTCGTGGTCATGGCTGTGGTCATGGCTGTGGTCGTGGTCATGTCCGCTGTCATGGTCGTGTTCGCAGTCGTGATCATGATCGTGATCCTGCTGCTCGAAGACGGCTTCGAGGTGTTCGGCGAAGGCTTGCTCTGCGGTGCGATAGACCTCGCGGATCGGGATGCGGCGTTCGGAGGCGATCTTGGCGCACGATTCGAATTCCGGGGTGAATAGCGGGCGTTCGCCGTGACGCCAGCCGAGCTTGCCGTGCAGTTGGCCGATCGGCGTTTCGATAACACATGATTGCCGAGCACGCTTCGACCGCTGCATCAACGAGCGGCGGATGCCGAACGTCGCGGTTTCGGTGAAGATGATGTCTTCCATCTGGTCGATGTCCGACGGGCGGCAGAGAACGGACAGCAGCACTCCGGGACGATTCTTCTTCATTTGAATTGCGGTCGTGAAAACCTCGACCGCACCCGCCTCGAATAGTTTTTGTTTGGTGTAGCCGATGACTTCGGGAGTGACGTCGTCGAGGTTGGTTTCGAGTTGAATGACCTCATCGGATTCCGGCAGAGTTGTACTCTCGCCGACGAAGAGCCGCAGTAGGTTGGCTCGGTCCGGGAAGTCACGTCCACCGGCTCCGTAGCCGATGGCTTCGACGGTCATTGGGGGCAAAGCCGAATACCGTGTCACGAGAGCCCTCAAAATCGCGGCACCGGTCGGCGTGGTCAGTTCGGCGTCGACAGGCAAGTCGACCAGCGGGATGCCTTTGAGTAACTCGGCCGTACCGGGAGCGGGGATGGGACAAATGCCGTGAGCGATTTCGATCCGTCCGCGGCCGGTCGGCACTGGGCTGGAGACGACCTCATCGACGCCGAGCAGATCGAAGCCGATTGCCACGCCAACGATGTCGACGATCGAGTCGATCGCGCCGACTTCGTGGAAATGAATCTTGTCGAGCGTCGTGCCATGCACTCGGGCTTCCGCTTCGGCGATGTGCTGAAAGATTTTCAGCGCGAGCTTCTTTTGCGACTTGGTCAGCTCTTCCGCATCGTTGATGAGCTTCGTGATGTCGGCGAGATGCCGGTGCGCGTGCTGTTCGGGATGCTCGACTTCGATCTGCAATGCTCGGAAGCCTCCTTTGACGACGGTCTCGCAATGCAACTCGACGTCCGGCAGTCCGAGCGAATCAATCCCGCGGACGATTTGTTCGAGATCCGCTCCGGCGTCGATGAGCGCTGCCAAAGTCATGTCGCCGCTGATGCCGCACACGCAGTCGAGATACGCAATCCGCACGATGAAATCCTTCTAACCGAAATTTCGAGGGCCGATCCAAGAGGCGGCGGGATTCTAGTGGTGCTCCGTAGTCAGACCAATGGGAGTGTTGGGACTGTGATTTGCGGCTGTTCTGTGAAAGGCATTTCGTGTTGCGCGGAAGTTCAAAATCCGAAGCCGACCATGCCCAATGAAACCGGATGAATGATTCGAATCGTCTTAACAAACGAAGAGTCGACTTGCGTGTTAATTCACATTCGCTGAACGGAATTTTCAAATCGGCCAGGACACTGCCAGTCGTGTTGATACCTCAGAAGGTGAACGTTCTTCATTCACGAAAGGGCAAACATGACGAGCAGTGCCGGCAGGAAGTCGGGATTTACGTTGATCGAGTTGTTGGTGGTGATCGCGATCATCGCCGTTCTGATTGCGTTGCTGTTGCCGGCAGTGCAACAAGCACGCGAGGCGGCTCGGCGAAGCCAATGCACGAACAATATGAAGCAGCTTGGCTTGGCGTTGATGAACTATGAGAGCACCTACAAGATGTTCCCGCCGAGTCGCATCAAGCTCGCGACGGGTGGCACGGCTCCGAACCTCACGACACCGCCGTGGCCGGCTGGTGCGACGTTTGAGCAAAGCTGGCCGATCATGTGTACGGCCTTTATTGAGCGGGGCGATTTGTTTACGGACTACAACCCGAACTTGAATTGGTACGACGCCGCGAATGATCCGGTGACGACTCAAAAAATTCCAACCTTTATTTGCCCATCGGCCCCCAGCGACCGGGCGATTGCCAGCTCGGCAATTATTTCCACTCTCACGAACGGCGCTCGCGGAACTCCAGGCGACGGTACTCTGCCTGCCTGGGGCTGGGCCGATTATGGGTCGATCAATGCCGCACGGAACTCGGTCTTCCTTCTGGCTGGTCAGGATTTGAGACTTCGGCCGGCAGATGTCACCAGATCGATGTACGAGCAATACGGAGCCTTGCAGCGCGGGCCAGGTGGAACCAGGATTCAGGAAATTCGAGACGGACTCTCGAACAGTCTGTTCTTGGCAGAGGATGCCGGACGCCCCATGAACTTTAACCGTCCAAAACACAACGCGCCGAATCCGAACAACGCCAATGCGATGACCACGAAAGATGGTTTCGGCTGGGCTGATCCCAACGCCGGTTGCTCGGTGGACGGCGCGCTGGCTTCCAGCGGACTGCAAAACAAAACCAACAAAGGAGCTGGTGTTCCCGGCCAAACCGCAGCTCCTGCGGGAAATGTCACTCCGGCAGTTCCTTATAGTTGCCTCATCAATTGCAGCAATGACTCCGAGATTTATGGTTTCCATATCGGCGGGGCGATGGTTTTGATGGGCGATGGATCAGTGCGATTCATCAGCGAAAACATGTCGGCAACGACCTTGGCGGCGATCATCAGCATGAATCGTGGTGACTCGCCGGGTGACTTCTAAGTAGACCCGCAGAGAAAATAGACAGTTTCAAAACTGGCTGCGGAGAAAGTAGACCAGTCACTCCGTGACTGGAGTCTTCGAGTCACGGAGTGACTCGCCTACTTTTCTTTACGGGTCGACTTGGTCCGAGTCGTTCGTTCTTTCAGAGTCGATTGCACTCAGCCTGCCGGCGGAAGTCCCGGTCATTCCGAGCGTCCGGGACTTTTCTTGCGCGGAAGGATTTCAAGGAGAAGTCTCATGCTCAATGTTCGTCGATACGTTTGGTCGTTCATGGTTTGCAGTGTCGCGTGGTCCGTCGGACTGATCGCTTCGACGTTTGCCGACGTGACTCTGATCGGCACGGCCGAAATCTCTGGGACTGCGACCGATCGCTCTGGCCTAACGGAACCGTTGAATGAGTCGATCCCGGCAAATCGAATTGGCGGGATCAGTGCGATCGAGCATCTTGGCGGCGACGAGTACTTAGCTCAGCCAGACCGCGGACCGTTGGATGGCGCGGTCCCGTTCGCCTGTCGCGTGCAACGGCTCCGAATTTCTGTGAGACCGGGAGAACAATTCTCAGTGACCGCTCAAATTACTGGGACAACTTTGTTGACCGACGAAACGGGTCGGCAATTGATTGGAGCCAAATCCGCATTTGATTCGGCGAGTCCGGAACGGTCGCTGCGGTTCGATCCCGAGGGATTGCGTGTCCGAGGAAAACGCTGGTTCATCTCGGATGAATACGGCCCAGCGGTTCGCAGTTCCGTCGCGGTTTACGATTGCTCATCCGTCGAAAGAGCCGACCGAAGAGAACGCTGGCAACGCCTCTGGCCGACAGGCAAACGGCGGCATGGAAGGATTGGCGATCTCGCCCGATGGCAAGAAGTTGTTCGCCATGATGCAGCGGCCGTTGCTGCAAGACAGCCAACCTGCCGCCGACGGGAAACGAATTGGTCGGTTCAACCGCCTGCTTGAGATCGACGTCGTCAGCGGAGCGACTTGCGAGTTTGTCTATCCGCTCGACAAGTCCAGCAATGGAGTGAGTGAGATTCTGGCGATCAACGCTCACGAGTTCTTGTTGATTGAACGCGACAGCAAAGAAGGACTCGAAGCGACGGACAAGCGCATCACTCGTATCGACGTGCGTGGAGCAACCGATGTTTCTCACGTTGATGTCTTGCCGGTGAATGAGCTTCCGTCCGGCATTCACTCGGTGCAGAAATCGCTGTTCCTGGATTTGCTCGACCCGAAGTTTGGCTTGGCCGGCGAACATTTTCCGGAGAAGGTCGAAGGGTTGGCCTTCGGCCCAAACCTTGCCGATGGCCGGCGACTTTTGCTGATCGCGGTGGACAACGACTTCCGATCCGATCGGCCGATCCTCATTCATGCGTTCGCTGTCGATCCCAAAGACCTCAGACCGTCGTCGGCTCGTTGAACCGGTGGACTGGATCGCTTCGTCATCGCGTCGCTCAATCGAGCCGATCGGAATTGGTCGCGGTCACACTCGTGAATACAGGTCACACTCGCGGATGCCGAACAATTCTCCGGAGTGTGAATCAAACAAGCCGCGAGAGTGGGACGATTCATCGTCGCAGCGCTGCAACGAGCGGCGGCTGAGCAGCAATGAGCAAAACTCGTCTCGTCCTACGCGGCGCTGGATGATCTCTCCGGCAAATCGTCGAATCACCAATTGATGGGAGCGAGCAAACTCGAAGTTGCGGATCATTGGATGTTTTCCCGTGAAGAGAGCCGTGGGAATCGTCACATCAAGTATCGCCCTCGGGCGACGGCGTCGACTTTTGCGAGTTCG
>JAYVQJ010000235.1:0-9977 GCA_043777235.1 Planctomycetia bacterium | reverse complement strand
GCCCTGAAAGGGCGAAACCAACAATCGTCGATTGTGCCGCCCTTTCAGGGCTGGAGTTTGTTCCTCTTCAGTTACCCCAGGGCGTTGCCCTGGGCTTTCGAGTTGCGACCCTTCGGGCCAAACCGCAATCGATTTCCTTGAGTCCCACACAGATCGCGACACGCACTCTTGTGGCTTGCGAATTCATCCCTGAAAACAAATCGGGAACTTATTGCGGCCCCGTTCCTTAGATGCGGGAAGTCGAAATCGGCCGAGTGGATTCTAATCATCGTCGTTGCTTCACACCGCTGTCACGCGGGCATACCTTTCTGTGGTCACTTCCGTGTCGCCGCCGTTCGCAGGACGCAGGACGAAAAACACCCGATGGCGAAAATCGTCACCAACATTCCGGCCGAGTTCGAGCAGGTCGCCGCCGCGATCGGCCCGGAAGATGAACTGCTGACGGCCAAGGAACTGGCAGTCCTGTCGATCTTCGAGTCACTGAAGAAAGCGCCGTCGTTCGAGAAATTCCCAGGCTCGACGTTGCTGCGAAAGTGTCAGCCGGGGCGAGTGCTCTGCGAACAAGGAGCTGCGGGAGCGACCGCGTTCACGATCCTCACCACGCGGGACATCGTCAGCCTGCGCGACGTGCAGATCAAGGCGATTCGCAAGGAGCTGGAAGACCGCGCGGCCGGACGCTCGCGTGAGGACTTGCATCCGCAGTTCGCTCGGATGACCAACGACGAATTGCAGGCTCGCGAGCAGGAGTACCTCAGCGACGTGCAGCGGCTGCGGCCTCGCGCCGACGAGTTGGAACGGCCGGAGAACAAGACTAACGCCGCGCTGCGACAACGTGCGACCGCGCACCTGCTGGTCAATCTGGACGGGAACACGGCGAGCGGTTCGTTGTGGCAGAAAGCGGCGCGCTGGCTGACCGGTCGCCGGTTGACTCGCAAGCTGCCGAAGTGGATCGCGATCGACGGGGCGGACGTCAGCGTCGAAACCAAGATGGCTCCGCTGCACGAAGGGGATCTCTTCGGCGAGATGAGCTGCATCAATCGCGCGCCCCGTTCGGCGACCGTTGCGGCGGACAGCGAATGCTACATGCTGGAGATGCTCCGCAACGTGCTCGACATGTTGCACAGCGACCCGGCTTACAAAGTGCGAATGGACGCGGTTTACAAGCAGCGCGTGCTCGAAGGTCACATCCGCCGACTGTCGATCTTCGAGGAACTCACTGACACCGAGTTCGCGAAGCTGCGAGAAGCGATCGAACTGATCGAAGTCCCGACCGGCGGTTTGATCTTCGAGCAATTCGATCCGGCCGACGCGTTTTACGTGATCCGCAGCGGCCTCGTGAAAGTCGTCGCGAATGCGTGGGCACAACTTCGCGTGGCGGAATTCTCGGCGGCGCAGTGGACGGGATTGGCGAGTGAGGTCAGTGATTTGAAATCTCAAATCTCAAATCTCAAATCTCAAATCTCAGATTTGAAATCGCGGGTCGTCGCCGCGTTGTCACCGTCGGCGCAAGAAACAGATCAAGCCGCACTGCTCGCCGGATTCAACGAGTTCATCTGCAAAGGAGAACTGCACACGCAGCTTGGCAAGACGACGACGGATGTGGCGATCGCGGTCGACAACCAGAATATCACGCTGGCGATGAATGACTTCCCGGATGATCCGAGGAAGTGGTCGGACTTGGAAGTTCGAACGTTTCATCGGCTGGTGCTGGAACATGTCTTTGCGAACATGCCACGTCGCTCGACGACGGCGGGACCACGTCGCACGCTGAGTTATCTCGGCCGAGGCGATTACTTTGGCGAGATGGGTGTGATCGCCAACGAGCCACGCAACGCAACGATTTATGCCTACGATCATCCCGACGGCGGAGCCAATCAGCGTGTTCCCGATTCGCGAACGGGTGCCGTTCCGTCGCGCGTCGAGCTGGTGAAGATCAGCAAAACCGCGTTTCAAGAATTGGCCGCGTCGTCTCCGATGCTGAAGGCAAAAGTCGAAGCCATGAGCGCTCAGCGGAAGACGCGGACCGCTCAACAGATGCAGACCGATGCGTCGGCGTTCGTCTCCGCACAGTCACAGTCGCCCGAGTTCGAGCAGCTTGGCTTGATCCAAGGTCAGAAGCTGATGTTGATCGACCTGGACCGCTGCACGCGCTGCAATCAATGCGTCGAGGCGTGCGTGGCGGCTCACGACGATGGCCACACACGGCTCTATCTCGACGGGCCAAGATTCGAGAATTACCTCGTCCCAATCTCGTGTCGTTCGTGCCTCGATCCAGTCTGCATGATTGGTTGCCCCGTCGGCTCGATCAATCGCGGCGACAAGGGAGAGATCGTCATCGAGAACTGGTGCATCGGCTGCGGCATGTGTGCCGATCAGTGCCCGTATGGCTCGATCCTGATGAATCCGCTGATCAAGCCGGTCGAACTCAGCACTCAAGCGCGCGCAGCGCTCGGCGTCGAGGCGGAGATCAAGTCGATCACCGAGCAAGCGGTCGTCTGCGACTTGTGCAGTTCGCTGCCGAGCCAGTCGCCGTCGTGCGTTTATGCGTGTCCTCACGACGCTGCGATGCGTGTCAACGCCCAAGATTTCTTCCTGAGTGGGAGGAAATAAAGCGTGTTGATTGATCGGACCCACAAGCCGTGGTTTGTCGCAAGCGCGTTGGTCTTGGCTGTCGCGGCGTCGGCCTATTGGGTGACGGCGAAGCATTCGATGCACGGGCCGTCCGGCGGCAGCGTGTTCGGTCTGATTTTTGGGATCGCCGGCTCACTGCTGCTGATCTTCGCGGCGTTGTTGGCGGTGCGGAAACGGTTGCCGACGTGGCGAGTTGGCTCGGCTCAACTCTGGTTGCGCGGGCATCTGTGGCTGGGGACGCTCGGCTTCGTGCTGATCCTGTTTCACGCCGGGTTCCAATGGGGCGGGCTGCTGGAGAATCTGTTGTGGGTCTCGTTCGGTTTGGTCGTCGTGACCGGCTTTGCAGGGGTCGCTCTGCAACAAGTCATTCCGAGATTGCTGACGACGCGCGTGCCGCTCGAAACGATGGTCGCCCAGATTCCGTTCCTGTCGAAGACGATGTTGTTTCGCGCGGACCAATTGATCGCCAAACAAACCGGAGTCCTCAATGTCGACTACGAACCGCTCAAACCGTTCGCCGAAGAAGCGCTGAAACAGCAGCGTGTCCTGAAACGGGAGTCCGATTTCCCGAAAGAGTTGGCAAAAGTCTACGCGAATGTCCCTCTGCCCGATGCCGACGCGAAGAAGCCGCACGCTCCGGCCCCCGCTGAGATCGTGAATACGAAGTCCGCGCCAGCCGTTCCGATTCAGGCGGCGGTGGCACCTTCCGTCGGTGAGCCAATCGCGAGTCCCGCAGCCGACGTTCCTGCCGCGAAGCCGAAATCACCGCTCGAATTGATGCGTGAGAAGGCTGCCGCCAAAGCGGCTGCCGGAGATGCCGCTGCGCCGACGCCAGCGAATCCAAGTGCTCCACCTGTCGCCGCGCCGGAGAAGAAGTTGTCGCCCCTCGAACAAATGCGAGCGAAGCAAGCCGCTGCGAAGGCCGCCACCGAGCCTGCTGCCACCGAGCCTGTTCCAGCGGCTGAACCTTCCGCGCCAACTCCTGCGCCCGAGATCGAAAAGAAACTCTCGCCGCTCGAACAGATGCGAGCCAAGATGGCCGCGAAGTCGGCGGCACCTGCTAGCCCAGCAACGCTGCCAGCCAGTGAAGTGCCGGTCGTCACAGCCACTGAGAAGGTCACAGCCGTAGAGAAGACTGAGAGGAAACTGTCGCCGCTCGAACAGATGCAAGCGAAGCTGGCCGCCAAGAAAGCATCCTCGGACGTCGACGCTGCGGACACACACAAACCACTGACGACCGAGAAGCCGGTCCCGATGGCGAAGCCCTCCGTCGAAAAGCCAGTCGCGGTCGCGCCGCCGAAACCGAAGATCGCCGCGCCAATCCCACCCGCTCTGTTGACCGAGCTACGCGACTTTCACGTTCGAATCATACGATCGTTCCTGAGCACCGGTCGCTCACCGCAACATCGGATGGACGACCACGTCTCGGCGCGGCGTGTGTTCGCTCAATTGCGATCCGATCTGCCGGCCGAACTGCACGATTCCATCCAGCAGTTGGAAGACCTGTGCGAAGAACGCCGGCAGTTCAACACTCAATTGCGACTCCACCGCTGGATGCACTGGTGGTTGATCCTGCATATTCCTCCGTCGATTGCCCTGTTCGTTCTGTTTGTCGCGCACGTCATCGTGTCGCTGCGCGTCGTCCCGTTTGGAAGATGAAAATGCTCCGTTCGAGTCGCGAGCTTTCCGGTCGCGTAGATCTCCGCGTGCATCAGCAACCGAATCGGTTGCGACGCACAGCGTGGTGGCTCGCGCTGTGGACCGGAATCGGCTCGGTGTTGTGGCTGACGTTGCAGCACTCGTTGGGTGAGCACCAGATCTATCAAGCAGGCGACGTGACGATTCCGCATCGGCTGATCGAAAACGAATGCTGGCGCTGTCACACGACTTGGACGCCGTTGCAACGGTTGACGTCGCTCCGTGACGACCTGCATTCGATCGACAACAAAAAGTGCGAGTCTTGTCATCGGGTCGCCGAGCATCATGCCAGCCAAATCCCCGCGCATCGCGACATCTCGTGTGCGGCGTGCCATCAGGAGCACGAAGGAGCCGCGATGCTCAAGCAACCCAGCAGTCGGCACTGCATCGCCTGTCACACGGATTTGAAGACGACTCACGGAGCCAGCGACGTCTTCGCGAAGCACGTCACGCGCTTCGATCACCTCGACGGACATCCCGACTTTCTGTTGAAGACGCTTGTGACCGAATCGGCCGACGCTCTTCCGCCGAACCCCAAGCACGGAGCGAACTTCGCGATCGAACACTTCCAGCGTCCCGGCGACACGGCCCCGCGCTGGCAGGATCGAGGCCGCATCCGCTTCAACCACGCGATGCACTTGAAGGCCGAATACGATGCGGACGGCAAGCTGATTCACGGCTTGATTGGCAAGGACCGCAAATTCACCGACCTGTCTCACAGTTGCGAAGTCTGCCACGAACCGGACCGCGAAGGCCGCTTCCTCAAACCGATTTCGTTCGAGCGTCACTGCCGCGAATGTCATCCGCTGCTGTTCGATCACGAACGCTTCCCCGGCCAGAGCGTACCGCATCAAACACCCGACATCGTCCGTGGCTTCCTCACCGAAACCTACACGCTGAAAGCACTCGGAACTCGGAACTCGGAACTTGGATCTCACGACGTGCCTCGACCCCGCCCGCTTCCGGGACATCGTGACTTCCAACGGCTGACGAAGGAACAAGCCAAGGAAGTGCTCGGCGACGTCACGAAAGCGGAAGCAATCGCTCAGCAGCACCGGCACCGTCAGTTCGACTACGAAGCGACCGGCGGCTGCCGTTACTGCCATGAAGTCGAGCCGGTCACGTCGAAGTCGCCGACCTCGCTCGCCGACTGGCGGATTGTCCCCACCAACATTCCGTCGCGCTGGTTGGTTCACAGCGAGTTCCATCACGAACCGCATCGGCTGCTGGATTGCTCGGTCTGCCACGCCGGTGTCGCGCAGAGCAAAGACACGGGGGACGTGCTGATTCCGTCGATCGACATCTGCCGAGCGTGTCACGCGCAGCGTCCCGGCGATTGGCTGAAACCGCTGCGCAGTCCGAAGCCCAATGCGGGCAGTTCTGGTTCTCCACATCAGTCTGCGTCGGAATCGCTTGTGGAACTTCTCTCGACCGTGAACCGCGGTGCTCGAACCGCGTGCATCGAATGCCACAAGTACCACGATCCGGCGAAGGACAAGTGGAACGGACCGTTCGTGCGGTGAGGGAGAGTGCAAAGTGAAGAGTGCAGAGTGCAAAGTGCAAAGTGTCAGAGTGAAGGCTGCATGTGCTCTTCACTTTGCACTTTGCACTTTGCACTTTGCACTCGGCACTCTCCTTTGTTTCGGCACCACAAACGCGATTGCCGAAGACTCGCCTCCCAAACTTGTCGGCAGTTCTTCTTGCGCGACGGCCGCGTGTCATGGTGGACTGGGGGGCCACAAGTTCGTCGGCTCCGAGTTCCCGATCTGGTCCGCTCGCGATCCGCACGCGCGAGCCTATTCGGTGTTGCAAAACGACCTCTCGCGGCAGATGGCCGAGCAACTCAAGCTGCCGAAGCCGGCGCACGAGTCCGCTGTCTGCTTGAACTGCCATTCGCCGGCGACGAGCAACGAATCAAAGATGATTTCGATCACCGGCCGCAAACCGCTCGCCGGCGTCGATTGCGAGCAGTGCCACGGCCCCGCCGAACGCTGGCTGACCGAGCATGTCCGCACCGATTGGAAGACTCGTCCGGCCGATGACAAGCGCCGGCGCGGATATCGCGACCTCACCGACGTGCTCACGCGAGCCAACACCTGTGCCGACTGCCATGTCGGCGCGCCGGGCCGAGACGTCAATCACGATCTAATCGCCGCCGGACATCCGCGCCTGTTTTTTGAACTCGCGACGTTTCACGCCAACTGGCCGAAGCACTGGCCGGAAGAGGCCGACGCCAAGCGGCATCCCGTTGCCGAGCCATCGATCGACGGTTCAATCTTCGAGGCCAAGCTCTGGGCCGTCGGCCAAGTTGTCACCGCTCAGCGATCGGTGGAGCTATTGATTCAACGAGTAGAATTGGCCAAAGAGACTCCGGCAAAGTGGCCGGAGCTCGCCGAGTGGAACTGCTTCGCGTGTCATCACGATTTGCAGTCCGCAAGTTGGTGGCAGTCGAAAGACGGAATGCTACGCCCACGTGTTTTGTTCCGCCTGAACTCGTGGCCCTACGCAATGCTCGACTCCCTTGCGAGACCGAACTCCGATGCCGCATTACCGATCCCGTCGGCGAGCTTGAAGAGCTTGCAGCAGCGCTTCACATCGCCCTTTCCTCCGGCCGAAGCGATCGCTCTCGACGCTGCGGCTGCTGCAAAGTCGCTGCGGCTCGCGGCCGAGCGACTGAATCGAGCGGATGCCGCAAAGGATGTCCTGTCTTCCGAGTCACTCGCGGCGCTGAGACTCTCGTTGGTTATGGACGAAGGCCCACGGCTCGTCAGTCGTGATTGGGACTCAGCGACGCAATTGTTTCTGTCGTTGAACGCACTTCAGCAAGCGATCATCGCTGCCAAGGTTTCGCCAAAGGTGGCCAATCCCGCACTCGACCACCTGATTCAGGAAGTGCTCGATTCGATGAACGAGACCTTGAACTTCCCGCCCGGCCTCCGCAGCCCACGAGACTTCGCCGCTCCGCCGATTGAACGTTTACAGTCCGATCTGCGAACCTTGCAGAAGTTGCTGAGTCCCCCAGGTCCGTAAGCGAAAAGTTATACCTCGCACGGCCAAGAATGAGATGTTTAATTCGACTGTCTGACTGACCGTAGGGTGGGACAAGCCGCGCTTCGCCGCGCCGGCCCACCAGATATTTTCAGCGGGTTTTCTGGTGGGCCGGCGCTCGAAGCGAGCTTGTCCCACCCTACATCGTCGCAAGTCAGACAGTCGAATTAACCGCTTCGCCATCGGCGTGCGCGCCCACGCCGATGGCGTTGGGGTTAAACAGCCAAATGTCTCATCCATGCCCGTGCGAGGTATATTTCGGCTCTCCGCCATTCGTGTTGATTGTTGTGGTCAATCCGCCGCAGGGCGATCGCCCGGACTATTCATGGACTCCTCATGGAGGAAGCAGACTGCCGCGCAGTAACCCGAAGCGTCAGCGAGGGCGAATCACCAACCGCCCTTGCTCACGCTACGGGTTAGTTTGCGAGCGAGTCGGCCTTGCCGATATCGTCTACACGCTATGAGCAAAGAGACCGACAAACCTGAACTCCCCGGCACCGGTATTCGCGTTCTGATCGTCGATGACGACGAAGCTCACGCGCAGGCCGTTGCCGAAAGCCTTGAACGAGTTGGCTACGAATGCACCGTCGCTGGCTCCGGCGAAAAGGGGCTGAGCCTGATCGAGAAGGAAACCTACGACGTCGTCGTCACCGATCTCCGCATGGGAGAAATCGACGGCCTGACGCTGCTCCGTCGCACGAAAGAAGAACTCCCCGATGCGGAGGTCATCTTGCTGACCGGGCACGCTTCCGTGCAGTCAGCACTGGCGGCCGGACAAGCCGGAGCGTCGATGTATCTGACGAAGCCGCTCGACATCAGCGAGCTGCGAGCGGCCGTTGAGAAGGCTTCGACCCGCGTGCGGTTGCTGCGACAGAACGCGGAACTGGCGCGACGGCTCAACGAGAAATTCGGCTTCGAGGGAGTCATCGGCAACAGCCCGTCGATGAAAAAAGTCATCGACCAGTTGAAGCATGTCTCGAACACCAACACGACGGTGCTGATCCTCGGCGAAAGCGGTACCGGCAAAGAGCTCGTCGCGCGTGCGTTGCATCAAAACAGCGATCGCAAAAACAAACCGTTCGTGCCGGTCAATATCTCGGCCCTGCCTGAGAGCATTCTCGAAAGCGAGCTGTTCGGCCACGAGGCGGGCTCATTCACCGGCGCGATGAGTAAACGGATTGGCAAGTTCGAGTACGCGAACGGTGGCACACTGTTTCTCGACGAGGTCGGTGAGATGCCGGTCGACACCCAAATCAAACTGCTGCGAGTGCTCGAAGGTCGCAAGATCACGCGCGTCGGCAGCAACGACGAAGTGGACGTCAACGTGCGACTCGTCGCCGCGACGAATGCCGATCTCAAAGAATCCGTCTCGTCCGGAAAGTTTCGCGAAGACCTGTACTTCCGACTGAACGTCGTCCGCATCACGCTGCCGCCGCTGCGCGAACGAGTCGCCGACATCCCGCTCTTGATTGACCACTTCCGCAAGCTGCTCGCCGACAATCACGGTCGCGAAGTCCCGAACCTCTCGCGAGCCGCTCGCCACGCGCTCGTGACCTACGACTGGCCCGGCAACATTCGCCAATTGCGCAACGTCATCGAAAGCATGTTGGTTAGCGACATCGACGGCCTGCTGGACGTCGATGACCTCCCGGAAGAAATCCGCCCTGCCCCCGGCTCAATCCCCGAAACCGAACTCGGCGAGATGGCCTTCGGAGCCGACCAGCTCATCGGCAAGAAGTTGGAAGAGGTCGAGAAGTACTACATCCAACGCGCGCTCGAAGTGTCGAAAGGCAACCGCGAAGAAGCCGCGACACTGCTGGGGATTGGCGAGCGGACGCTGTATCGGAAGATTAAAGAGTACCAGTTGAAGGAATAGCAAAGGTTTCAGCCACGGATGAAACACGGATTGAACACGGATAAGACGGAGTTCTTTTTTGAGTTGTCCGTGTTCAATCCGTGTCTTGTCCGTGGCCAAATTTATTTCGCTGAATCCTTCGGTGGTTCGATTTCTTTCAGCACGATGTTTCGCAGCGCCGCTTTCGTACCGTACGAGCAGAAGCCCAGCGGCTTACTCGGTTCGACTTCGCTGCGAATGCCAATCTTTTTGCCGTTCAGATCGACGTCGATGATCTCCTTGGCGTCGATCCAGGCCGTCAGCCGTTTCTCTAAGACACGCAGCCGAATCTTGTACCACTGGCCGTTTTTGAATTCGCGGAATGACGTCGTCTCGTTTTCCGAAGCGTCTTTGAAATCGAGGCTTGAAATACCGCAGACCGTCCCGCCCCAGCCGCCGAGGATCAAGCTGCACGGGTCGTCTTTGATGGGAAACGTCAGCCCGCAAAAGAAGTCGTGTCCTTCAACGCGCTGAGCCTCCAGCGAAATCTCGTAGTTGAACTTCGGCAGAACCTTCGCGTCCTTCCAAGTCACGCCCGTCAGGTCGTTGCCTCGGTCGAGAATGAGTTGTCCCTCCTCGACAACGATTTCGCCGTCACCGCCGAACATCGAGTTCTTCCAACCCTCAAGATTTTTCCCGTTAAACAGTTTGATCTCGCGGAGCTTCGGTTTCGCTTCGGACTTTTTGTCTTCTTTTTTGTCGTCTG
>JAYVQJ010000234.1:0-2567 GCA_043777235.1 Planctomycetia bacterium | reverse complement strand
CGATCAACGACCGTCAACGGTCGGATCAAGCGTTCGGCCGACGGCGCTCAGCAGCGCATCGTCTGCAACAGACGGAGAATCTCCGTCCCACGGCAATGCGCGAACGGACCCACCGAGAATCTCGTGGGGAATGCCTTCCGAGGAAGGTCGCTCACATCGCCAAAACTCGCCTGCGTGTCGGCAAGGTTCGACGGATCAAGCCACGAAGCGGCTCGCAACGATTCGAAATTGAACAGCTCACCGTCCGGATTGGCCATGACGTTCAGGCCATTGCGGCACGGACATTCGTGTTTCGCGGGCTTCGCGGGCTTCGCGGGAGTCGAATCCCGCGAGGCGTCATCCGTCGGTTGAGCACAACAACAATTCGCGGCGGTCTTGCCGAACAAGCTCGATGTCCAGGCGCTCAACGTGCAGCAGCAGACGACGGAGCCAAAAAGCATCCGCAGCGTCAGCATCACAACCAGCACGTTCCGACCCATGACCGATTCCTCACGGCGACCCCACAAGGCCGTCACAACCTTTAGATTCACTATCGTCCGATTTCTTCGGGAAAATCCAATTTTTCCGCCCGTGGCATCGGACCGCGAGCAAACAGGCTCGCGGTCATTGACCCGCTTATACGGCGTATTCCCGGAGTTTTGCTAGGCGAATTTGCACTCGCCATTCCTCGCCGATGCCTCCCCGTTTGGCGATCAGTGGTGATGGCCGCCGTAATAGGAATGATGACCACCACTCCAGCCGCCGTACCCACCGTAGCCGCCATACCCACCGAATCCCGGAGAGTAATAACCGCCGTAGCTGTAGCTGCGGGGGGAATTGCCGTACGAGTAACCCGGCGAGTAGCCATACGAGTAACTGGGAGCATAGCTGTAGCTCGGAGCGTAGCTGTAGCCCGGCGAATAGTACCCGCCGCCGTAGGAGCCGCCCCCGTAAGAGCTGCACTGAGCCTGAGCGGTTTGTGAGGATGCCACCAGAACGCCACCTGCCACCAACGCGATCGTCAACAAAACTGTTTTCATGATACGTCTTCCTTCCAAATGCGGCCGTTGAGACTGCCGTTCACGTTGCGGCCAGTTCTCAACGGCCATTTCGTGACATGATTCCTTGGGATCATACGCACGCCAAACGCAAGACACTGGAAATCCGCCCGTCGTTGTCCGTCTCCGCCATTACAAACCCGACACGTTCCGCCAATACAAGCCCGACGCGCAAGCGAGTGCATCCGCGATTGCCACCGTTCACCTACCAGCCAAATCCAAAGGACCAATGACTGCGCGACGGACGAACGTCGATGTGGCCACCAGAGCCATAACCGTAGCTCGGATGTCCGTAACCGTAGTTGGAATGTCCGTAGCCGCGGTTGAAGTCCTGGTGACCGAAGTCATAGCCTCGCGAGTATCCGTAGTCGTAGTCGCGATGCGCTTGCGCGTCACGAACGCCATGCTGGTAGGCATCGAAGCTCCGATGATCGTTGTACCGTGGTGCCGACCAATCGTTCGCCGATGCCGAGCCGCCGACCAATCCGATCAAACCTCCCAAAGCCACAAGTGAAAACAAAGCACGTTTCATGATCGAGTCTCCTTCTGCTGATTGTTGTTTGGTTGAGCGGACTCATGCCCGCCATGATTCCGAGTGATCGCAGCAACCGTGCCAAACTCGAAACGAGCGCGAAACCAGTTCGTTGGAACCATCCACCGGCTCGATCTGCCGACTTTGCCAAGCAAACGCAGTGAAACCCACATCGACCGCGCAACAGCCGATGTCCGTTTGATGTCACCTGCCGGCGCTACGAGCGCGACGCACGAGCGATTGCCTTTGCTTGACGCCGTTACCAGCACGACGCGCGAGCGAGTGAATTGTGTGTGAGCGACGTTATTGAGGGGAGATGCACTTGCTGGCGCGTCGTGCTCGTATTGAGTCGCGACTCATCAGTATCACGGCATGGGGCGTGAGATGGCTCGAACCGCCTTCATCCCTTCGCCGAACCGAGCGATCGACTCGCGGTGCTGTTCCAGTTCGCTGTATGGCAGAAAGCGAACTTCCAAGTTAGCGATGTGCCGAAACGCCGGGCGTTTCAGTTGAGCACGCACGTCCTCTTCGCGTCCGTCCGGCGCGACCAAATACAAGCCGTGAGTCGCCGGCTCCGACGAACCGAGCGCGAGATCCAACAGGCGCACGATGCCAGAATAGATCGAGGTCGTGTGCTCGACTTCGTAGGCCGCGACCACCTGATGCGAAATCCGATCCAGCCACAACACGTCGATCAGCCGGACAGCCTCGGCACCGACGTTTTGATTGACCGGATCGGGCAGGCGCGTCAAGCAACCGTCTCCAAGCTGGCCCGTTCCAAACGGGCGGCCTTGATCGTTCGCCGCGATCCACACGTCGAATCCTAACGCGCGTCCCAAGTCGCGCAGCCAACCCTGAATCTCGGTGTGAGTGCGGTCATTCTCGCGAGCCACCTGCAAGCTCTTCGCACTTTCGTCGCGAACTTTTTGCAGATCGGCCTCCCAAGCCAGCCGAGCCGCCTCGTCGCCGTCTCGCGGCGGCGGCGAGTATCGCTCCGA
>JAYVQJ010000233.1:0-2569 GCA_043777235.1 Planctomycetia bacterium | reverse complement strand
CCGAACTCTGGCGAGTTCGGCTACGTCAGACAGTTATTGATTCGCCGGTCCTAAGCGGCACGTTTCCCGGTGAGAAAGTTCACGGTTGAGGTTGATGACTCGGACAAGCGACATGCGACGAATTTGGTTTCGAATTGCCATTGCCATTGCCATTGTCGTTTGTCTCGTGCTCGCCGCCGTTGGAGCGTGGTGGCAATTCGGCGACGCCCATTATGCAGAACAATGCCGCCAAGCTCTAAAGGATCGCAAATGGAAAGAGCTTTCGCGTCTGTCGCAATCCTGGTCTGAAGCCGACCCCAAGAACGCAGAGTCCTGGCTGCATCGAGCGGAGGCAGCCAATCAACAACGGGACTTCGTTGCGGCCGACGGATTTCTGGCCAAAGTTCCGCCGACGAGCGAATTTGGCGTGCGTGCGTTGGAGACTCGCATCGAGTTGAAATTCGGCCCATTGAATCAGCCGTTGGCGGCAGTCGAGTCCTGCTTGAGCTTGTTGAAGTGTGATCCCACATCCAAAGTGGCTCATCAGCGGTTGATCTTTTTCTATGCCTTCACGCTGCAACGCCGGAAGTTGATCGAAGAGGCCCGTATCGCCGTCGCTCGCGAGTGCGAACCGCGCGAAGCCTACGGTTATCTGTTCTTGGCGGACTCTCTGCTTCTCTCCAATGCCGATTCGCAAAATGCACGCTGGCTGGAGCCGGACCCGACGAACGAGTTGTTTGCGGTCGCACAGGCCGTACATATCGCAGAAACGTTGGAAGGGCAGATTCCGCGAGACGATCCGGTGTTGCTTGAGAACGTCAAAAGGGGGATCGAGCGACGAGATCGAACTCTTCAGGAGTTATTGCAACAGTATCCGCACAATTTGGAGTTGTTGGCGTTCCATCTGCGGCAGGCCGTCGAAAAAGGAGACGTCGCTCGCGTTCAGGAACTCCTGCTTGAGTCCCCCGCTGATGCGGAGTTTGATAACCGCTTCTGGCGTCATCGTGGTTGGCTATTGCAGAACGAAAATGAGTTGATGGAGGCGGAAGCTGCCTATCGTCAGGCGTTGAAGCTACATCCCTTGGATTGGGGCACTCGGCATCTGTTGGCCGGGTTGATGCGCCGCAAGGGGGAACTCGCGGCGGCCGGACATCTTGACCAAATTGTGTTGCACGCGAATCAACTCCGACGGCAATTTGTCGAGCAGCCGACCATGCGAGCGATCCCACCACGATTCCTGAAAGAACTGGCGGACTACGCGGCGGAATGCGACGATTCGTTGATCGCCGAAACGCTTCGCGCTCAATTGAGCCGCTTCGGTGCGACAAGTGGTTCGCGGAAATGAAAACGAAGATGCGTATGACGTCGTTACATGCTCGCTGGCCTCACTGGAGTAGTGCCGTGGCGTTCGGGTTGTTGCTGGCGCTCGTGGGGTGTCAACCAACCGACAGAACCGATCAACCTTCAGTGGCACCGCCGAAATCGAAAGTGCCCTCGAAGACCAAATCGGATGCCGAGCAACCGCCGTCGTCGAGCCGTCCCAATCCGATCACGGCGGGATTGTCAAAACGCAATCAGCGAATCACCGAGTCACCGTCCGTGTCCTTCGATGTGCCGCTCTTTCACGACGTCGCTGAGAGTTCTGGATTGCATTTCGTGTACGACACCGGCGCGGGACAACGGATGATGATCGAAGGGACGGGTGGCGGAGCGGGCTGGCTGGATTATGACGGCGACGGTCACTGGGATTTGTATCTGGTCCAAGCCGGAGCCACCGTTTCGCCAGGACCAAATCAGCCTTCCGACAAACTGTTCCGACAAATGAGCAACGGAACTTTCGTGGATGTGACCGAGTTCGCCGGTGTCACGGAGTTGAAGTACGGACAAGGTGTTTGCGTCGGAGACTTTGACGCCGATGGTTTCGACGATCTGTTCGTGACCAACGTTGGGGGCGATGTCTTATTTCGCAATCGTGGCGATGGAACTTTTGAAGAGGCTTCGTCGGCGCTTGCGGCGACCGTTCCGGGATGGAGTACAAGCGCCGCGTGGGTTGATATCGACCTCGACGGCGACCTCGATTTGTATGTCTGCCGTTATTGTGATTTCGACCCGGTGCATCCCACGCCTTGTCGGAATTCACAGGGTGTCGTGGCGATGTGTCTGCCCAAACAAGTTCCACCGATTCCCGATCTGTTGTTCGTGAATCAAGGGGACGGTCGCTTTTTGGAAGAGGCTCACAAGCGTGGCTTGTTCGGTTCGGACAATCGGGCATTGGGTGTCGCGGCTGCTGACTTTGATAACGATGGTTGGCCGGACTTGTTCGTGGGGAATGATTCGACACGGAATTTCATGTTTGTGAATCAGCGTGACGGAAGGTTTCGGGAATCGGCCATCTCGCTCGGCTGCGGTCTGATGTCGAGCGGTCAGGCACAAGGAAGCATGGGAATCGCAGTCGGCGATTATGACCGCAACGGGTTTCTCGATTTGTTCGTCGCGAATTTTGAGGGAGAGGGAGACACGCTGTATCAGAACGACGGGCCGAACGGATTTCAGGAAGTCAGCGGGACTCTTGGACTCGCGCGACCGACGC
>JAYVQJ010000232.1:0-10007 GCA_043777235.1 Planctomycetia bacterium | reverse complement strand
ATCCCCAGGCCTGCGGCCTGATTCTCTGGAAACTTGTTCCATGTCAAACCCTCAGTTCCACTCTTAACCCAGCGCACGCAATCCTTGGGCAGGTTCATCAACACAGAGAACCAATAGCATCAACACACTTATTGCGCAAGCTACCCAAGGCCCCTAAAGTGCACGCTGGCCCTGGGGCAGGATGTCGGAAGATGAGCGCGAGTCATTCATTGACGACATCGTCCATGAGGACCGTCCATGCGGCCAGTAGCGGTCTTCGATACGAACGTCTTGCTTTCCGGAATCGGCTGGAGAGGCAAGCCGTTTCACTGGCGCGATCGGGCGCTATCGAGGGCGTCATCTGCCAGGAAATCGCCGAGGAGTTGGCGGAGAAACTTCAAGAAAAGTTGAATCAGTCATCGGAAAACGTCACCGACACGCTGACCGATCTGCTTTCCTTCCTCCGCGTCGTTTCGATCACCAATCAACTCCATGTGATCGCCACTGATCCCGACGACGACAAAGTGCTGGAGTGTGCTGTGGTGGGACACGCGACGCACATCGTGAGCGGCGACAAAAGACACATTCTGCCCCTTGGCACCTATCAAGGAATCCTCATCGTCAGCCCAGCCGAGTTTTTACAATCCGTGGCCAATGCGAGCAGTCCGTCGACACCATGATTTCTGATCCCACACCGCACACCCGCTTCCAAAACCATGAACACAATCCATGAACTTGACGCCGTCGCTTTGACCTGTGATCTGCCCGATCATGGCTTGATGCGAGGCGACGTAGGTACGGCCGTGTTGGTACACGGCAAGGGCGAAGCATTTGAAGTCGAGTTCGTCGACTACGATGGGCAGACCAGGGCGTTGTTGACGCTGGAACTCACCCAAGTGTGCCCGCTTCGCGCCGGAGACATCCGCCACGCCCGTGAACTGGCTTCGGCATGAACTCCAACTCCACCGCTGCATGCCGTCGCCGCCTGCGATGAGGCCGGCGGGCGAGTCTTCATCATCACGGCCTAGTCCACTCCTGGATACCGACGTCCTGATCGATGTCCAGCGCGCTCGCCGAACGAATCCACTTCTCAGAACAGCGTGTAGATGAACGGTGCCACGGCGGTGCCACTGAGGATGATTAGCACACCGATCAGCAGCAACACGACGATGATCGGTGTCAGCCACCACTTCTTGCTGGTCTTCAGGAAGTCGATGAACTCGGCGATCAGGCCCGGCGCAGCTTCTTCGGCTTGACGCTCGAAGTCGCTGGGTGGCGTGTTCGTTGGTGGTTGCGATTTGTCGGACATGAGCGGCCTCAAAACTGTCGGAAGTAGCGCTGCGAATCGGTCGGCTCGGTCGGTCGAGCAATCCAGTAGGTCGAGGCGGATCGATCAAACGCCTTCCGCATTGGGTCGCGGCCGAGCACTCGCAAAATCAAACCGATGGGCATGATGACTCCGAAGAAGATACTCGCCAAGAGGAGGTGCGATACGGTCCAACCGATTGGAAACGCGGCGAGCATCCAGCCGACATAGACCCAACGAATCGCCTGCGGAACAGCGAGGCCGACCAAGCCGATTGTCCAACTGACGCCAATCAGAATCAGCGGGCCGATTGCTTGTCCGGTCCTCCAGTTCCAGAATCCGGAGACTCCGACGAAGAACAGCATCAACAGAGCGGCGAATATTCGCAGCTCTCGAGAACTCGGCTTCCAGTTGATCGAGATCACCGCCATGAATCCGCACATCCTTCCGTTCGTCGGAGCTGTCTTGCTGGTCGTGGGGAGTTTGCTGGCCTGGTTTCTGACCGTGCTGCAATTGCCCGGCAACTGGTTGATCGTGTTGCTGTCCGTTCTGGCTGCATGGCTGATGCCGGAGGAGCAACGCTTCGAGGTTCGTTGGCTGACGGTCGGCATTGTGTTCGGCTTAGCGGTGATCGGGGAAGTGCTGGAACTGGCCACCGGAGCCGCCTTCGCGAAAAAGCAAGGTGCCAGTCGTCGAGCGGTGTGGCTCGCGCTGTTCGGGGGCATCGGAGGTGCGCTGTTCGGAGCGAGTGGCGGTTCGATCGTGCCGGTGCTCGGCACGTTGATCGGGATCTTGTCGGGCGGAGCCGGCGGCGCGTTTCTCGGTGCGTATCTCGGTGAAAGTTGGAAAGGCCGCAGCGAAGAACAAGCGGTCGCCGTCGGCACGGCGGTGGCGATCGGCCGCACGCTCGGAGTGCTCGGCAAGATGATCGTCGGTGTTGTGATGATTTTGGTTGTGGCGTGGGATGCGTTCTTCTGACCGATCGCTGGTAGTCCAGTAGGTGTCGCGGAAAAGCAAACCGGGTAACGGAGAACCGAGAATGATGAATGAGGGAGCCGACAGTTCTTCATTCTCCATTTTCGGTTCTCCGTTACCCTGTTACCCAGTTGCAGCCGCGTTGGTCCCGGTCGATGCGGACGTATTCAGAAAAAACGGCCCGACCCCTTCGCACTTACCGCTCACCCGCTACGATTTCGCCCCACGAAATCTGAACCGCTGGAGAGCGGGGCGAAAAACGAAGAGGACATCATGAAGTGGCCTGTGATCTTTGCGTTGTTGACCGCATTGTTTTGGGGCTTGTACGGACCTGTGTTGGGGCTGGCTCGCGCGGCGGAGCAGAGTCCTTTCAAACCGTACTTGCTGATCGGTGTGGCGTATCTTGTGTGGGCGATCCTCGGTGGAGCGATCGGGATGAAGGCCACCGACGTGTCGTTCGAATTTAGCTCAGCGGGGCTGAAGTGGGGCTTGAGTTCCGGCAGTCTGGGCGCGCTCGGAGCACTGACGCTGACGCTCGCGATGTTCAGCTTTCCGACCGGTATGAAGCCACGGCCAGAGATCGTGATGCCGATCGTCTTCGGTGGCGCAGTCACCATCACCGCGCTGACGAACTTGGTGATGTCGCGCAGCCAAGCAGGAGCACATGCACCGAGTCCGTGGCTCTGGGTTGGAATCGTCGGGATGGCGGTCTGCATCGTGATCGTGGCTTACAACACGCCGCACGTCGCACCGCCAAAGAAACCTCAAGCCGCTGCTCCTACGACGCCGGTTGAGACACCGAAGAGCGAAAGCTGAGCGGCTTTCAATTCGTCACGGCGTCTTTCGGCCAGATGCGGGTTCAACTCGTGCTTCGCCTTTGGTCTGCTCGGCGCTGGCCGGGACAGCACCCTCTTTCGCGGGGGCGTTCGCAGCGGTTCCTTCTTGAGCGGACTTGCGCAGCACGTTGAGGACTTCGTCGAGCGAGACGTCGCGGTTGCCGGCTTGGCGTTGCATTTCGCGTCGGCGCGCGGTGATGTTCGTCTGCAACGCCAGCTTCAGCAGTTGGCTGCGGCGGACTTCCAATACGCCGTCCATCTTGCCGGCGATCTGCTCGATCCAACCTGGTTGTTGGACCATGCCGACGTTCATCATCGCGACCCACAGACTGACCTCGCGGAAATTCCGGTCGGCGATCGCATGGCTCAGCGGCGAGATTACCTTCGCCGTGATATCCACCGGCTGCGACGGAAACGACACGAACATGTCGAGCGAATGCGTCACCGTCGTCTGGCCATCCTCGGCCTTGTGAAAAGTCGGTTGCAGATGCAGCAGTGCTCGTGCTTTGATCGGCTTCAACAGCAGCGGACTCTTGAACGAGCCTTCGCAGAAGACAAGCTGTCGTTCCGCGGATGAGTGCAGCACTTCGATCACACCCGTCGAACCGTCGTGCGAGTCCGCTTCATAACTGGTTGGGCCGGTTTGCCACATCTCGAAGGTCGAGATCTCCATGACTCGCCAAATACTGACGGCGACGTCGGGATGTGCGACAAAAAAGTTGTAGACCTCTGGCTCTGACACGAACTTCAAAGTCGGCATGTGTCGGTAGAGGCTGACGTTTTTAGTGATCTCGTCCACCTTCGGACGGAAGTCGGCCGCGACTTTTTCGAGCGGCAATTCGCTCAGCGCTTTCTTGCGAACTGCGGCCGCAGAACTGCCAGGTGAAACGACGTCGACTTCGATCGTCGGTTTCTGCTTCGCATCGTCGGCGGCGCAAGGTCGCGCGCCGAGTAGCCACAACGCAGCCAGAGCGACGATCCCCCCGAACCCATTTCGTCGCGGCATTTGTTTGAGCCTTCCATGGCCAGCTTGCCTGGCATTTCTGAACACAGGTCGCTGACGACAGAAACTCTGCCGACAGCGATACAACCCTCTTGATCGGCAGGGTCTTCCCAGCATCCGCACGGAAACTCAGCGGCAAAATCTGCGCGAGGCGTAGGCGAGTCACTCCGTGACTCACATTCCGTGTACGAGATGACCTTCAACAAACACAAAGGTCGCGCGCTGGCGAACGTCTTCTGGTGAATCGAATCCCGGTCATGGAATGACCGGGCTACGTAGCGAACCGGCTACTTGCGTTGGCCGAGCTTTGGCCGATCGAGAATCAAATTCAGCACGAAGGCTTCTTTGAGGCTCACGGGGTCGCGCATCATTTTGGCGACACTCAGCGCGGTTGCCGTCTGACGCGAGGACGTCACTGTGGCAGCGGCTCCAGCAGGTGCGAGGCCGGTAAACGTTCCCAGATCGCGCTGAACTTTTTCAGCGACTCCATGAGCAAGAAAGTCCTGAGCTTGCTGAAGGACGCGGCCTTCTTGCATGTGCTCGGCAACGTGCTGTCGAACTCCGGAACCGAGCGACGTTGACCCCGGTCCCTTTCGTTGAGAGATACGGCCTCCGGGACGAACATCGCCGGGGCCTTCGGAACTCGCACTCGCTGTCACCGAAGAGCCGGTCAAGCTTTCGCGTTTGGCAGGCGGAGTCTTGGGTCGCGGCTTTTGCGGCCGACGACGTGGCTTGTCCGCTTCCTCGGAAGCGAGCACTTCCAGTTCGTCGTCTTGTCCCTTTTTTTGCCCCATGACATTGTTGAGAAATTTCTTGATCTCATTCTGCAGTTCTTTATCGCGCTTGCCCCCCGCAGGTCGCGGCATTTGTCGTCCACCGGCACCTGCGGCGTTTTGATTTCCGTTGAACACGTTCCACAACCAACTGACAAACGCGATCACCAAGAACAAGACCGAGAACCAGCCACCCACCGCCAGAATTGGATTGAGAGCAAACATGCCGCAGGGCCTTTCCTCGTGAGGCAGAAATTCGACTCGTCCGCCTTGGGTAACGAGGGTCGAACATCGGCCTGACGTTATTTCGTCGTCGGCTCGCCACCGGCGATCGAGTCACGCATTTTGGTATCGGCTTGGATGTTTCTGAGTTCGTAGTAATCGATCAACGCGAGCTTGCCGTTCGCCAATGCTTGCGCGATCGCCAACGGCACGGCCGCTTCCGCCATCACGACCTTCGCGCGATTCTCTTGAATCAGTGCGATCATTTCCTGTTCGGCGGCCGTGTACGCGGCACGTTGCTCTTCGGCTTTGGCTTGAGCGACTCGCACTTGCGCTTCCGCCTGATCGGCCTGCAAACGAGCTCCGATGTTCTCGCCGACGTCCACATCCGCGATGTCGATCGAGACGATCTCGAATGCCGTTTGCGCTTCGAGTCCCTCGCTGAGCACTGTCCGCGAAATCGAATCGGGATTGGCCAGGACCAACTTGTATGACTGAGTCGAACCGATGGCCTGGACGATCCCTTGGCCAACGCGCGCGATGACTGTCTCCTCCGTCGCACCGCCGATCAACTGCTTGATGTTGGTCCGTACGGTCACGCGAGCTCGCACTTTCAATTCGATGCCGTCCTTCGCAACCGCGCTCAGCGTGCTGCCGCGCTTCGGATCGGGGCAGTCAATCACCTTTGGATAAACGCTGGTGCGGATCGCGTCGAGCAGATCGCGGCCGGCGAGATCAATCGCCGCAGCCGTTTGCCAATCCAAGTCCGCCAGACCGGCTTTGTGAGCGGCGACCAAGGCTCGAATGACGTTCGGCACGTTTCCGCCCGCCAGGTAGTGAGCCTCCAAAGCCTTCGTGCTGATGGGATACACCCGCGTCAATCCGGCCTGCACGGCCATGATCTTGCTACGGACAATGATCGTTGGACTGACCTTTCGCAGCGACATCATCAGCAGGTTCGGCAACGAGATGCCGGCTCGCGTCGTGACGCACTGAATCCACAGGCTGAAGTACCGAAAGAAGACCAGCACAAAAATCAGTGCGAAGAAAGCGACCAGCGCAAAGACGACGAGCAACATCGCGTTCGTGTTGTCGGCCGCCAGCAGAGACAAGTGATTGAGCATGATGTCTTTCATGTAGTCCGAGCCCTTGTGGCTCGGAGAAGTCGTTGATCAAAGCATTCAGGCTACAAGATTTCTCGCAACCGGTTTAGCTCTGTCCGAAATCATCGTCAAGCGGCGTACGTTCTTGCTCAGCGAGTAACTTCTCTTCCGGTGATGGCTCCGGTACGGCGCTCTCGCGGACCTGCCGGACCAGTAAACGATTCCCTTTGATGGCCAACACTCGCACGAGCGTATCAGTCAGAATGAGCATTCCTTCGCTCTCTGCGTGCATCCGCTCGCCGTCAACCAAGACCATGCCACCCGGCCCCATCCGAGTCAGCGTCGTCCCGGTCTTGCCGACCAATCGCGACAGCCGTTCGGTTTCGGCGACGAACGGTTCCATCTCGTCGAGGCTTGGTGGATTCATCAGCCGCCGTCCGTACTCCGTGCGAGGAAACGCGTAAAACGCTCCGCCGAGCACCGTCGGAAACAATACGACGAGCGCCGAGATGTAAATCAGAAACGGGGTGAGTTCGCCAGACTTTCCCCAAGCCTGCCACGCGCTCCACACCGAGATCACAAACACGATCCCGGCCGCCGTCATGATGACTCCGCCGGAGGGAATAAAGACCTCGGCGACCAACAGCGCCAGCCCCAAGGCCAACGTCAGCACCGCCATCAACGCGTAACTGTCCATGACCAACCGCACCCTTCGCGAGAACACCATGAAAGAACGCGGCGCAGTGTACCGAGCGGGAAAGGTCAGACAAGGAGCGTGGATCGAGTCATCGCGGCTCGCGGCATCAAGTTTCCGCCGCCACACGGCCGAACGTCGGCAAGCAAGGCGACGCGATTCGGCTTCTCGTTCTAATCGGGAGTCGGGATGACAGGATTTGAACCTGCGACTTCTTGGTCCCAAAACAGCACAAGCACCAATTCCACTATTGGCGATTCGGCTTGGAATCATTCGACTTCGGTTGCGTTTTGTAGTCGGAATTCCACTCTCGCAAGTGAAATCGAATCCGTTTGTTTTCTCGCGAGTTCTTTCAGTAGTCGTTTTGAGTTTCAGTAGTTCCTCAGTAGTCGCGTTGGTTCGGGGGTCATTGGCGGCGTCAGGGTGGGAGACTCAGAGCCGTTTCCCATGCTCGCGCGGCAGAACGGTAGGTCATCGTTGAACCACACCACACGAGCGGGACTTTGCCGATGGGGCCGTTGCGGTTTTTGGCGATGATGATGTTGGCCTCGGTCGGGTGAGCGTCGGGGTCGTAGGTCGCGGGGCGGTCGAGGAACAGCACCACGTCGGAGTCTTGTTCGATACTGCCACTCTCACGCAGATCGGACAGGCAGGGTTGTTTGCGATCGCGGGATTCGATGTCGCGATTCAGTTGGGCGAGGCAGACGACCACGATGTCGAGTTCTCGTGCGAGGCGTTTCAACGTGCGAGACATGCCGGCGACTTGCTGCTCACGATGGACTCGGTCGTCATCGGGCCGGAGCAACTGCAAGTAGTCGAGGATCAGCAGTCGCAGGCCGTGGCGGCGTTCGGCGCGGGCACTGGCCACAATCTGCGACAGGCGTGACGAGCTTTCGTCGATGATCTTGAGCGGCAGGGCGGCGAGTTGGTTCTCGGCATCGTCGAGGCGGTCACGGTCGAGGGGATCAACAAGGCGGTCGAGTTCGATGTCGGCGAACGGCAGGGCGGTCAGGGCACACAGCAGACGGTTCGCGATTTCGGTTCGACGTTGCTCCAAACTCACAAAACGAACTGTCAAACCCAACTGAGCGGCCAGCAAGGCGACTCCCAGCGCGGCAGACGTTTTGCCGACGCTCGGCCGAGCACCGACAATCACGAGCGAGCCGGCACGCATTCCCCCACCGCTGGACAGTATCGCCACCGCAATCCGGTCGATTACGTTTTGTTTGATTCGGCGTCCGAACCATTCTAGCGCCGTGCCAAAATGGAAACTGTTGACAGGCGCTATTACCAACGCCTCATTGCTTGAACTCAAAAGGCTCGAATTCGGTTTTCATGCGAACGCCTCCGACAGCTTCTTGAATTTGTTGGAACGCGGCGTCAGTGACGACCCAGCGGTCAACGACGGGTTGCCGGTACTTCGGGGTGTGGGTGTTCTCTCTGAGCGGGCCGTGGAATCGTTCGTAGCGTGCGACAATCTTGCCTTTGAAGGTCCAAATCGTCGGGTTTGAGTGATCTTGTTCCCATTCCAGGAGATCGCGCCAAGCACATGCGGGTTGAATCTCGAAATGGCAGTGATTGACTCGTTGATGCCCGCCAGCAAAAAAGGCGGAGACGAATCGGTTGCCGTCCGTTTCTGGCTCGGTGAAGTCGCCCAGCCACCAGACGAAGGATCGCGCGCTTGGGCAGGTTGGAACGTGCGTGGCCCGAATGGCAAGCCGATCAATCCATTGTTCCCACCAAAGCCGAAGCACGAAGTCTTCTTGGTGATTGCAATGAAACACGCAAGCGGCAAGCGTTTGCCATCCGGGGACGATGTCAAACTCCAAGGCGATTCGTTGCATTCGGGAATTGAGTTCCGAATGGGAAAGCCGATTGCTGGAGCTGTAGGTGTCGTCTGGAGGCCATTCATCAACTCGCGTTGAGCGGCGTGGCGGACTCCGTTGAAGCCAAGCCTCTTCGTTTCCAAGAAACCCTTGGGCCAGAAATGGGATTGCTTCCTGCTCGCAGTTTTCCGATGAGAGAACGGAAAGGATTGCGTTGCCAACGGCTGTTTCCACATCGAGTTCAGTACAAAAGAACGCCGCGTAACGATGTGGTCCTTTTCTCTCCGATACCGAGTCGGTCGCACTGATCTCATGCAGTTCTTTCGCGACACGCGATTGCAACTCCCAAAAATCGCAGCCGCACGCATCGAGATTTCTCAGAAGGCTCGCGGCTGCCGAGTACCGGTTGATCAATCGCACGTTTCCGTACTGTGTCGCAGGCACATGCAACAAGCCGGGCGAGTCACACAATCCACTGATATCGCGCGATGTCGCAGACAACGAAAACTGAGGTCGATCAGCTTGTCGTGAGTCAGCAAGTTTGCAAGAAACGATCCAGGCTTGCAGACGTTCCGACAGAGTTCCGTTCTGAAGGATCGCGTCAATCTGGGGATGAACGAACCCGAGTGAATCAGAGTGGATCGAGGCCCAACTCTCGGCCGCGTTCAAGAGCCAATGTCGTTGCCATTCATCGGCGAGTTCATCGAACAGTTTGGGAATTAGAGACTCGTCGGCGGCAACCAACGTGTGCATTCCTTCGAGGGACGCCAGCAACACTTCACTGCTCCGCGATTTCAAAAGGATGCCGAGTAACTTCACCGTAGCATCGCGCCAATTCATCGCTGGGTCGGATCGTGGCAGGCTTGGCCATTGAGCCGCTTCTGAAGGTCCGAGTCCAAACGCCCATCGAGCATGCATCTCAAGTTGCTGATTGAGACCGTCCTTCAATTCGTCGAGCCCACGGACCTTCGCTCGTGCGAGCGCCACGCGAAGCAGATTGCGATGAATGCCATAGACCCACATCGATTCCTTTTCGTCCAAACCTCGAATCAAGCTGCCGACAAGATCCCAAAATTCATCGTCCGTGATCGCACTCGCGATTCGGTCGAGTGACTTCGGCACATCCCGATCAAACATTGCCCAGTCGGAGGCGTAGTCGTTGCTCCTGCCGATTGATTGAAGCACTTTTGGGCGGAGGTCTTGTTCAAAAACGGCGTCACACTCTGAAAGTCGCTCGACGACAAACGCCGCTTCCGACGGAAGAATGCTGCCTCCCTGTTTCAGGCGATC
>JAYVQJ010000231.1:0-2578 GCA_043777235.1 Planctomycetia bacterium | reverse complement strand
GGCGCTCGAAGCGAGCTGGTCCCACCCTACGGAGTGAGAGTGTGATCCGCGCCGTTGTAATCGACGCTCACCAAATACAGCCCCTGAGGCGGTGCCGTCTCGCCTGCGAGCGTTCGATCTTGTTCGTTGACGATCCGGCGAATGTCACTGGGTTGCCAATAGCCTCGGCCAACGCGAATCAGCGTGCCGACAATCGAGCGGACCATGTTGTAGAGAAACCCATCGGCCGCGATATCGACCCACAAGAATTCGTGGCCCGGCGCGACGACCGGAAGCGTCGACATCTTCGGAGATAAGTACGGCTGCGAGGCACTCGGCTCTGGATACGCGAAGATCGGCCAGCCGGTTTGGCGTGTGACCGAACAGCGAAGCACGGTGCGCACGCTCGTCGCTTTGTTCGGCCATCGGGACTCGAAGCAGCGAAAGTCGTGCGTGCCGAGCAACTCTTGAGCAGCCGCCTGCATCACGTCGACATCGAGCGCGACGTGGTATTGATATGCGTAGCGCTTCACGAACGGATTCGGCAACTGCGAGTTCCAAATCACATACCGATAGTGCTTCGACTTCGCCGAATACGTCGCGTGAAAATCGAGCGGCACTTCTTCGATCTCGCGCACCAGGATGTCTTCCGGCAGGATGTCTTGCAGAGCGGCACGGAAGCCGTGACACGGAATCCGTGCGTTCGTGCGCAGGCTGCAAACTTGGCCGAGCGCATGCACGCCGGAGTCGGTGCGGCCAGCGACCAAGAGCTTGCTTGGCTCACCAGTCAGCCGCGAGATCGCCTTTTCCAACACTTCCTGGATCGCTCGACCATTGGTTTGCATCTGCCAGCCGACGTAGTCCGTGCCGTCATAAGCCAGCGTGAGTTTCAGATTCCTCATTTCGCCGCCTCGACCCCATGATGCTTCGGATCGACCGGCCGTACCAACCAGTTGGCGACGAAGGCGATGACCAACAAGCCGGCCATCGCCAGCATCGTGCTACTGTAAAGCGTGCTGGATGGATCAACGGTTCCGTCCGGCGCAAGCTCCATCAGTTTCGGGAGCGTAACAGTCTTCTTCGCGATCAGCGTTGGTAGTTCGGTCAGAGGTGCGCCAAATTTCGTTTCGAACGCGGACGGATCAACCCTCGCTGCCAGATCTGCCAACGCGGTCTGCAACGAGTGCTCTCGCAGATACGTAATCGCGAACGGGCCGAGCACTCCGGCAGTGCTCCACGCGGTGAGCAGTCGGCCGTGAATGGCACCGACGAACTTCGTACCGAACAGATCCGACAAATACGCCGGGATCGCCGCGAAGCCGCCGCCATACATCGTGAAGATGACCATCGCCACGGCGTAGAACGCGACCAGCCATTGCACTCCTGGTGACTCGCTTTGCCTACGAGCGATGAACGGGATCGAGGCGTACAAGACCGCACCAAGCGCAAAGAAAATCGCGTACGTTCGTTGGCGACCAAGGTAATCCGAAGCAGTCGACCAGCCGAAGCGGCCAACCATATTGAAGACGCTCATCATGAGCACGAACGTGTCCGAGAAACCACTCGTCACGATCTGCGGCAGCTTCGTACCAAAGATTTCGCTCATCATCGTCTTCGCGACACCGAGCACTCCGATCCCTGCCGTCACATTGAAACAAAGCACGATCCACAACAGATAAAACTGTGGCGTCTTGATCGCCGCATCGGCGTTGACGTTCTGCGACGTGATCATCGTCCCGGCTAGTCCTTCCACCGGCGGAGTCCAACCAGTCGGCCTCCAATCCGGCGCGGGAAGCCGATACGAAAACGCCGCGATCAGAATCACGAGGAAGTACGCCAACCCCAGCGTGAAAAACGTCTCGGCGATTCCGGTTCGACCGGTCCCCGCGACGTACACCCCTTCGTTCCCCTTGACCAACATCTGCGAAATTTCGTTCTTACCGACCACGACCACTTCGAGCGATTGGCCATCGACATTGGCAAATCTCCGGCCGGATTCCGTCTTCAGTTCCACGGACTCAATCGTGCCGAGATATCGCGGGGGCTGATAGAACGCTTCCATCAATTCTTTCTTCAGCGGAGCACCGATAATCGCTCCGCCTCCGAAGCCCATGATCGCCAAGCCGGTCGCCATGCCGCGGCGATCGGGGAACCATTTGATGAGTGTGCTCACCGGCGAGACGTAGCCGAGTCCCAATCCGATGCCGCCGATGACTCCGTAGCCGAGATACAGCAGCCACAACTGGTGCGACAGAATTCCAAGACCGCCGATCAGAAACCCGCCGCCCCAGCAGCACGCCGAGACGGAACCGACCAGTCGCGGTCCGACTCGTTCCAGCCACTTCCCCGCCACGGCCGCCGACAATCCGAGGCACACGATCGCGACGGTGAAAATCCAAGTGACTTCCGACAGCGTCCAATCATCAGCCGCACTGGCAACAACTCCGCGCAGCCTCATCAGCGGCGGATTGAAAATGCTCCAGGCATAGACCGAGCCGATGCAAAGATGAATCGCCACCGAGGCCGGTGGCACTCGCCACCGGTTGAACGCTGGCGGCGCGATGATTCGATCTTTGGCAAAGAGGTTCGGCATGAATTG
>JAYVQJ010000230.1:0-2579 GCA_043777235.1 Planctomycetia bacterium | reverse complement strand
CGGGGAGGCAAGTTTCAAAGCCACGGATGAAACACGGATTGAACACGGATCAGGACAGCGAACAAGGCCAAGAAGAATCGAGTGAGGTCACGGAACGGAGGTGCGTAACGCTTTTTAAGCTCTGGCTTGGTCCACGCTTTTGTCCGTGGAACAAAAACGGTTGTCCGACATTCCCGTCCGCTTCTTCTTTTCCAATTCCCTGCTCCGGTCCTAATCCGTGTTCAATCCGTGTTTCATCTGTGGCAACAAAATGTTCCCCGAAGTGACCTCCTTGGATGACCGAATGAGCTTTGGCTGTTTAACCGCCACGCCAGCGGCGTGCGTGCGAACGTAAGTCGTGATTTCACGTCGCGCCCACGCCGCTGGCGTTGGGGTTAAACGACGAAATCGGCAGTCCGCAGGCCCAGTGGGGATTTTCTTGTTCGCTGCTACAATTCGCTCCCCGATTCACGACACCAAGGATTGATTTGGAATGACTGTTTCTGTTGCTTCGGTTTCCCAAAAACACTCCGCGACTTCGCATGTTCCCGACGCGAGTGGCCGGTTCGGTGAGTTCGGCCGCCGGTTTGTTCCCGAAACATTGATGCAGGCTCTCGAACAGCTCACGGCCGAGTACGAAAGAGCTCAACGCGACCCCGAGTTTCATCGTGAACTCAACGACCTACTGAAGAATTTTGTGGGCCGACCGAACCCGCTCTACTTTGCCGAGCGGCTGACGCAGCATCTCGGTGGAGCGAAGATTTATCTCAAGCGCGAGGACTTGAATCACACCGGCGCGCACAAGATCAACAACACGATGGGCCAGGTGCTGCTGACTCGGCGGATGGGCAAGCAGCGAGTCATCGCTGAGACCGGTGCCGGCCAACACGGAGTCGCGACCGCGACCGCGTGTGCGCGGTTCGGCTTCGATTGCGTCGTCTACATGGGCGAGGAAGACATCCGCCGCCAGAAGCTGAACGTCTTCAACATGAAAATGATGGGAGCCGAAGTCCGGCCGGTGACGAGCGGTTCGCGCACGCTGGCGGACGCGATCAACGAGGCGATGCGCGACTGGATGGGCTCGGTCGAGCACACGCACTACATCATCGGCAGCGTCGTCGGTCCGCACCCGTTCCCGATGATGGTCCGCGACTTTCAATCGATCATCGGCAAAGAGGCTCGGCAGCAGTGCCTTGAGATCGAGGGCCGCTTGCCGAGCGAAGTGATCGCCTGCGTTGGCGGCGGATCGAACTCGGCCGGGATGTTTTATCCGTTCGTCGAAGATGATTCGGTCGCGCTGACCGGCGTCGAAGCGGGTGGCCGAGGCCCGAAGCCCGGCGATCACGCCAGCACGCTCAGCTTCGGCAATAAGGGAGTCTTGCACGGCAGCTACAGCTACGTCCTGCAAGATGCCGACGGCCAGACGATGCCGGTGCATTCGATCTCCGCCGGCCTCGACTATCCCGGCGTCGGCCCGGAGCACAGCTACTGGAAAGACTCCGGCCGAGTGAGCTACGTCAACATCCGCGACGACGAAGCTCTCGCCGCCTTCCAAACGCTGGCGAAGCTCGAAGGCATCCTGCCCGCCATCGAAAGCTCGCACGCGATCGCTCAAGCCCTCAAGACCGCCGGCCAACGGAACAAAGACGACATCGTCGTGATCTGCCTCTCCGGCCGAGGCGACAAAGACGTCTACGAAGTCGCGCGGCTGTTGGGGAAAGAGATTTGAGAGCGACTCGCGGCAGAGTCTCGTTACAATCGCCCGTGTTCCGATGACGCCACCCACAAGTGCGAGGTCAGCATTATGCCGTCGCCGTTTCCCGGAATGGACCCGTGGCTCGAAGACCCAAAACATTGGTCCGGAGTTCACACGCAACTCGTCACGGCGATCGGCGACGCGATGAATGCGTCCTTGCCCAAGAAATACTACGCCGAAGTCGAAGAGCGGCTTTATGTTTGCCAGCCGGATGATCCCGTGACTCGGATGATTGTGCCCGATGTCATCATTCGCGAGCACCAGAGAATCCTGGAAAAATCCTCTCGCGTCTCAGACGCACGTCATGGATCGACCGCCACGTTACAAGCACCGATCGTGGAACCGCTGGAAATGCGAGAGCGCCGCGTTGTGATCCGCACCATCGATAAGAATCGAGTTGTGACCGTCGTCGAGTTGCTTTCGCCGTCGAACAAAACGCGAGGTTCCAAGGGCCGCCGACATTACATCCGTAAGCGAAACAACGTGCTCGACTCGTCGGCCCATTTTGTCGAGATCGACTTGCTGCGTGGGGGCGAGCGGTTTGAGGGCTACACGAAACTTCCGCCGAGCGATTACGTCATCGCCGTCAGCCGCGAGCCGATTCGCCCGACTGCCGATTGGTGGCTCGTGAAGCTGGAGGATCACCTTCCTGAAATCCCCATCCCGCTGAGCAAAGGGGACGCCGACATCACGCTCGACCTGCAAGCAGTGCTCGACACCGTTTACGACCGCAGCGATTACGGCCGCCGACTGCGATATGGCGAGCCGCCCGAACCGCCGCTGACCCAGACTCAAGTCGCCTGGGCCAACGAACGGATTGCAGCCAAGTAGGGCAGGCTCCTGC
>JAYVQJ010000229.1:0-10039 GCA_043777235.1 Planctomycetia bacterium | reverse complement strand
GCTAGCGTCCGGTTCGATGGTAGCCGCGTTGTCCAATTCCGAACCGGACGCTAGCGCGTTCCGGCTGATGGGGTTCTCAGCCAAATCCGGGTCGAACCGCAGATGCCCGCCGAGTTCCGGTTGTTCGTCGATGAGCGTCACGCTCACTCCCGCTTCGGCCGCTGCGAGCGCGGCGTTCAATCCCGCGAGACCGCCGCCGATCACGGCCACGTCGGTGAAGAGGTTTTGTTTGTCGTACACACCCTCCGAGCCGTGCTCGCGATCCAGCTTGCCGAGGCCGGCGATGCGGCGGATGAATTTCTCCCACACCGGCCACATCCAGCGCGGCTTGTACATGCGCTTGTAGTAGAACCCGACCGGCATCAGCCGATGCAGCTTGTCGAAGATACGCAGCAGGTCGAACTTCACCGACGGCCAAGCATTCTGCGACTTCACCACCATGCCCGGCTTCGCGGCCTGCGTGCAGATGCGGACGTTCGGAGTCCCATCGACCGTGCAAAGACAATTCGGACACCGCCCCGACATGCACAACAGCCCGCGCGGCCGGTGATACTTGAAGCTCCGCGAAACAATGTGCTCGCCTGCCGAGTGCAACGCGCCGGCGACCGATTGCCCGGATTCGGCCCGCACTTTGTGGCCATCGAATTCAAACTCGATTGATTCAGAAGTCATGCCATCACCCTGGAGTGCGGTGGCTCGACACCGCCCTCCATTCAAGAACGGAAACATTTCCGAAATCGTCAAAAACTTGCAACAGGATGAAGCTCGCATCGAAGCGGATCAATCGACTCACAACATCAACTCGCATTCGAGAGTCTGTTCCTACATGAATGGAGGGCTGCGTCGAGCCGCAGCACTCCAGGGTCATTCGCCCACCCGCTTCGATTCGAGAACCTTGTTTGATCGCGTGTCTCGGCGGACGTGGAACCACAACTTGCACGCGGAGCGGTGATACCACCACTCGGTCTGCTCGCCAGCGATGTTCGGCCGGTTGTAGAGAAACTCAGCCCATTGCCGCTCGGTCACGGCACCATCCGGCCGAGTGCGCGACGGGCCGCCGTAGTGATACTCCCACACAGGCCGACAGCCGCAGTTGGGGCATTCGATTTGGAAGGACATGTTGGATTTTCGATTTTTGATTTTTGATTTTCGATTTGAACCGCACGCCGATCCGATCTGCAATTTCGTTGAAGGCTCATCGTCTCACAATCGAAAATCGCAAATCATTAGGACGGCTCAAGCTTCCTCGTTGTCTCGAATCTGCCGGTCGATTTCGTCGCGATGTGCTCGCACGTAGGCCCAGGCGTGGACGAGGTCGGCGGCACACAACGTCGGATAGATGTGCAACAAATCCGCTTCACTGGTCCCCAATCGCCGAGCTTGCTCCAGCACCCACACCGGAATCCGAGTCCGCACGATACACGGCTCGCTCCCACAGACACCGGGCCGACTTTCGATGCCGGGAAACGCATCCCCCAAGTCCGCAATCACCGACTGGAGCAACTGCGCCTTCTCGGCTCGACTGAGCGAGGGGAGCAGTTTTTCGGCATCTTGCAGCGCTGTTGACATGGTTTGAATCTCGAAGGACGAATTTCCAACAAGCTCAGAGCAGACGACCCTCGTTAAAACTCCAGCGATCACGGCGTTACGAGTCACCGAATTCGGAGTCCTCGTCTTCCGGCAAAATCTCTTGGGCGACCAAGTCGTTCCAGGCCGCCACTGCGCCGGATGTCGCTCCGGCCGCATCGAGTCGATCGCGGACTGGGCCAAGTTGTGTCTTGAGTTGCGGGAAGACCAACAACAGCCGCCGCAAATCCGCCGCGTCGATGAGTCCTTTGGCGGTCTTGGGACGGTTGATGGCGCTCAGCACTTTTGTGGCAATGAGTTCTTCCGGAGTCAGGACAAGCACATCATCGAGACGCTGGTGGGGCGGCAGAAATGGCACCGAGCGGACATCAACCAAATGACGATTCTGAGGCTGCTTGACCTGGAATATGCGATAGCCAATTCCGTCTCGGATGGTCCGCGTCCGCACCGCGATGTTGAACTGTTGATGGAGAAGTGTGCGAATTTCTTCGGCGAGTTCCTCCGCTCGCGGCGACAGGATATCGACATCCTGCGTCATGCGAGGTTCGTCCACATAAGCATTCACTGCCTGAGCACCGAAGAGGACCGCGTCGTCACGACCACGCAAAAATTCCAACACCGCGTCGTGGATGGTGGCCAGCGGCAGCGGCTCCCGCATGATGAACTCCCGGAATGTCAACGCGCCGTCACCGAACATACACCCGCTCCAATGGAATACGGGCAAGAGTAGTTCGCTACCGATCGCAACTCAAGTTGCCGCAGGATGCCGGTCTCAATCAACAGGCGCAGGTTTCCCCGACTTCTGAGCGAGTTCCGGTTCGCGGCAGGTCATGCCCCCGTTGTTGATCTCCGCTTCGATGAGGTTCCAATCGTAATCATCCGGCTCATCGCGCCAGGCCGCCAGCATCTCTGCCAACTCGCGGCACTTGCGAAACTGTTCGTTGTCGTTTGGCCGTGACGGAACTTGATCTGGCATGATCGTACTTCCTTGTGGATGTCAGCTTCCATATTTTTTTTGAACTTCAAGATTGATATGAAGCCCGTTGCCATGATTATCAAGATCCATGCTCGCTACACGCCATCCTTCAGCATTGAGCTGCCTAATCTTTTGGTCGATTTTCGCTCGGATCTCAGCGTGCTCAATGCAACGATCCATCCAGACGGTTGTCCAATCGCCGCCAGCAATGCGAATTTGCTGGAGTTCCTCAATGAAATCTTCGTCGTTGGCTTCAACGCGAAAGCGTTCCGTCCTTCTAATGACGGGACTTCCGACAACGTCATTCAAATCAGACAAACTCTCGTTGATGGTGGCATACTGATTTACAACCGAATCTTTTATCTCTTGAATGTCGCCATTTACTTCTTCAATCAAATCTCGCATGGCTTGCTTGATATTTGTTCCAATCGCAGTTTGTGAGCCAGCCGAGGCGGAAGATGCGCTGGCCGCACCAACGAGAATCCCGGCTAGGATCTTCAAGACGTCCGCCGTCCAAGGTTGATCCTTGAATAAGTGAACGACCAAAAGTGTGCCAAATAAAAGGAATGCAAGCGTGAGAACAAAGTTCTTCCCCTCGCAAAGCTTAAGCAGTTCTTCGGTGCTAAATTTCTGAAGCACTGCGATGAAGATCGTCAGGCCGCCGATCAATATCGCAATGGCAGGTATCAATTACATGGTTCTTTTCTCGCCGAATACGAGGACGAATAAATCTCTGCTGTTCTACAGCGATGTTAAATATTGCTCCACTTCCCAAGCCGAAACTTGTTTGTGGTACGTCTGCCACTCGCGGGATTTCAGGTCGATGAAGTCGTCAGCGACAGCTCCCAATGCGGACTTCACGACGGCGTCGTTTCGCAATTCTTCGACCGCTTCGTGGAGCGATTGCGGGAGCAGCTTGATGCCGGAGTCGCGGATGTCGGCCAGCGTGCGTTCGTAGAGGTTGCCGAGGTTTGGTTCGCCGGGTTCGAGCCTGCGTTCGATGCCGTCCAGACCGGCGGCGAGGAACGCGGCGAGGGCGAGGTACGGGTTGCAGCCGGACGAGACGGTGCGGTCTTCGCAGTGGCCGGGGCCGGCGACTCGGATCATTTGCGTGCGGTTGTTGTCGCCGTAGCTGGTGATGTCCATCGTCTCAACGTGATAACCCAATTCGCGAGCCTTTCGGAGCGCGGTCTGGATTCCACGGACGAGCTGGGTGTCGTAATCGGAGGCAGCGTCAACGCTCATGGATTCGGCTCCTCGGTTTCGAGTTTCAGCAGTTCGGCGGTGCGTCCCACAACGGTCACCAGACCGTCATTGTCGATGTGATAGATCGTCTCGCGACTGATGACGAACTGACGCGGTCCCATCGTTTCAGGATACTCTTTCGACAGGCGAATGTCTTGCGGGCTGGGCTTCTGCCGCCATTCTTTCCCGGTGTTGGTGTGTGTGTGAAAGCTGCCGACGATTTCCCGCCGTTGGGACAGAGCGGATAGCTCAGCGAATCGCGTGCGGGCGACAGTAGGCGTGTCACCGTGATGAAACCGGTCTGAGTGTCTCGAACCAGGAACCCACCCTGTTCCTTGGGGCTCGTGCCGCCGACAGCGTTCTCGACGTACGCAAAGCGCATCCCGGCGACCAAACTTGGATGAACGAGCAATTCGCTAACCGACAGTTTCTCGCTCATCACGATGCCCAACGATTTGAAAATGAACGCCAGTTCGTCACATGGAGTTCGAAAGAAACGCTGACACACATGGGCAGCGTGCGCTACATAGCCGTCCGAGTATCTCGGCGGACGTAGAACCACAACTTGCACGCGGAGCGGAGAGACCACCACTCGGTCTGCTCACCGGCGATGTTCGGCCGGTTGTAGAGAAACTTGGCCCTTTGCCGCTCGGTCGCGGAACGCCGTATGAGCCTTGATCGAACGACAACGCCATGCTTGGTTCCAGAAACGATGAGTTCTCGTCGTATTGCACCGGCGAAGAAAATCATGCCGACTCGCGATCATTGAGTCCCACTGTCCCAGTCGATCTTGCAGTTGGGCAGCGCTTTTTGCAGGGCGGCGACTCCGGCGGCGGTGACTTTGGTCTGACGAAGGGACAAGTTTCTGAGATTCGTCAGGGCCGCCAGATGTTCCAGATCGGCATCCGAACAAGGACTGCCCACCAGTTGCAGAAAGATCACATGCCGCAGCTTGGCCAGCGAACGAATGCCGTCGCTGGTGAGGGCGCAGTGGCAGAGGCCGATGCCGGTCAAGCGAGGATTCTTGTCCAAGTCGGCAATCACTCGATCGGTGACCTGGCCGCCAAAAATCACCAGCGTCGCGAGGCTCGGCATGGCGAGCAATCGGCGATAGGTGGGGTCGTCGATGTCGCTCGTGAAGATGTAGAACTCCTTGAGTCGCGTGAGCGCCAACAAGCGGGGCAATTCTTTGTCGGTGATGTGCTGCCCCTTCATGTCCAGGAAGAGCGTTTGCAGTTTCGGCAACTTCGCCAACTCGGCCAGCCCCGCTTCGGTCAGTCCCTTCACGACCATGTGCAGGTACTCGATGTTCTTGAAATTGGCGAGGATGGCCGCGTTCGCGTCGCTGATGCGAATCGCATGATCGAGATGGAGTGACGTCAATTGCGACAGTCCGGACAGCTTCGCGAAGCTGGTGTCGATGTCCTGTACATCGCTGGGAAAACGGATGCCGGTGACGACCACTTCTCCCGCAGGCAAGCTCGACACGTTGCTCACCTCACGCTGGACCATTTTTCCCTGAGCGTCGGGAACTTGGATGGTGACCTTGCCCTTCTTGGACAACACCCACACCGCCGCATCGCGATCGGTGCTCTTCGAGACTGACTGATTCGCAGGCGGGTCGGACAGTCGGAGGACATACGCGGTGCGGTTGCCGTTGTGGGTGATGAGGTAGCGGCCGGTGGGGTCGAACTGCACGTCCAGAATTTGGGCGGACTTCGACGGGCCGAGTTGCCAGGTGTTGAGCGTCTCGCAGGTGGTGGGGTTGAGGAATTGAATCTCGGACCCGCCGCCACCATACCAGTTACCAGCGCCTCCGAGGACGAGCGTGCGGCCGTCGGGGCTGAAGCGAACGCGCGCGTTGTTCGGCGCTTTCGATTCCGATTTCAGCTCGCGCTTGACGGTGTCCCAAAGTTGCAGCACGCCGTATTTGTGGGCGGCCAGCGTCTGCCCATCCGGGCTGAAGGCGAGCGAATTGTATGTGTCATCGCCTGCGATCTGTTTTTCCTGGCCGGTCACCACGTCCCATAACTTGATGCCGCGCGCCCCACCGACGGCGACGATGCGCTCGTCGGGACTCCAGGCGATGGAATTCACTTGATGCTCGAGAGTCGTTTTCTCCTGACCGGTGGCGGCGTCCCACAGTTTGGCCTTTCCAGAATTTCCGCCGGTCGCGAGCCACTTGCCGCTGGGGCTGAACTCGACCGCATAGATTTCGTCTTGTCCCTTCTGCACGAGTTTCTCTGTGCCGGTCTCCGCGTCCCAGAATCGGACTTCGGCGTAGGTGCCGGTCGCTCCGCTGCGGCCGTCGGGGCTGAGTGCCACGCGATAGACTTTGGTGGTGAGCGGCGGAAACACCGGCGAGATCGTTTTCGCCGGCCGAGCCGTGGCCAGATTCCACAACGTCACGATCGGTTGATTCTCGGACGTTGCCAGCATTCGCCCCTTCGCGCCGACGTGCATCGGGCCGATCAAATCGGTGCGCGGAAATTTGTCGTTCAACGTCGCGGCATCGAGGAATCGCACAAGGCCGTAGCCGTCTCCCGCGACCAGCGTCTTGCCGTCCGGGCTGTACACCAGCGAATTCGTCGCTGCGGAAAACGTCTGATCGTCGATGCTGACCCGAGTCTCCCAGGTTTTGTTGTCCCACAGCTTGATGACTCGCAACGCGCCGCCCGTCGCGAGCGTGAGGCCATCCGGACTGAACGCCAAACTGGTCAAGTGATGACCTCCGGGCACTCCAGCGAGCGTCCGCTGCACTTTCGATTCCGCGAGGTTCCACACCTTGGCGTCGGCGACTCCGTCCGCCGAGACCAGCGTGAGTCCATCCGGGCTGAACGCGACGGCGGTGATCGGCTTGTCGCCGGGCAGCGTGGTGGTCGCTTCTCGCTTCGCCACGTTCCAAGTTTTGATCGCGCCGGTGGAGTCGCCCGACGCGAGCAGCGAGCCATCCTTGTTGAACGCCAGACAACGCACCTCGCCGGCATGACCCGACAGCGTGCCGAGGTCCGCCCCGGTGTTCGCGTCCCACAGGCGGATCGTCTTGTCCGTGCTCGCCGAAGCCAACGTCTTTTTGTCCGGGCTGTAGGCCACGGCGGTGACAACCCCAGCGTGACCTTTTAATAGGCGGGGCTGCTGTCCATCCCACAAGAGCACATGATTGGAGTTGGCGACACCGTAACGCAGACTCATCGCCACCGTTTTGTTGTCGTGGCTGAACGCGACCGACGAGACGCCCGATCCCGTTTGCTCGAACGGCAGCATCGCGATCTCGCGGCCAGTCTCCAGATTCCAGAGTTTGACGGTCCCGTCGTCGCTGCCCGACGCCACGAATTGACCATTCGGACTGACCGCCAGCGCGTGGACTGCGTTCCAATGTTTGCCGCGACTCTCACCGATGACCGCGACCAATTCCTGCGGAGCCTTCGCCGGATCGCCGAACCCCGCCGCTTTCAACTCCTCGGCCGGAATGTCCTCGCGCCGCAGCGTGTCCAACGGCGACGGCCCCGGAACAAACGGCACGACCGGCGGACCAATCGGCGGCCAGCCCGCGTTGCTCGCGACCGTGGGCGAACCGCCCGCGAGCCCCGCGACCCATTTGGCTCCGCGGATGCGGCCGTGGTGGTTGTGGCCGGAACTGTCGAACAGTTGGTCTCCTTGACCTTCGTCGAAATGATACAGAGCGATGGTGTTCGCATCGGCGTCGAAGCGTTTCTTCGGAGCGTAGTCCGCCGAATAGCGAGCCACGTTCGAGACGCGTACTTCGTCCAGCACGCCGACGAACCACAACGCATCGGCCCGCCCGCCGAGGAACGTTTCAGCCTCCGCCTTCATCTCTTGAGGGTAGCTGACTCCGATGGCCTGAAGCTTGCCGTCAATAAAATACAACAGCCGTTCGCCGTCGAAGACACCGGCCACTCGATGCCGTTTCGTCGCGGTCAATTGGCTGTTCTGTTCTTTAGCGACCACTGTCGAGGCACCGACATCCAGGCTCACACCGCTCAGCGCACCGCCGCCGCCCCACAGCGTGACTTTGGATTTTCCAAAGCTGTTGAACGGATTTCCGCCTCCCTGCATGGTCAGCTCGACCGTCAGCGGCCCACCGTCATAGTTGAGCGAGGGAATCTCGACAGAATCTCCCTTCTGGAACTCCAGCGCCGCGCCGCCGGGCGTCGTCGAAGGAACGGGTGCATCTCCCGACGTGGCTCCCTTGGTGGTTTTCGGAATCTCGCGACCGCCGAGTAATGTTTGGCCACGCATCGCGCGAACTCGCTTGCCGACTCGTTCGATCTTCAGCGTGATGGTCTCGCCCTTCTTCAACTCGATCACGTCCGTGTCGAATTCCAACTCGCCCCGCTTGACGTGCAGAGTGTGCTTGCCCGGCTTGACCCGAATGTCTTCGACTCCCTCGTCCTTCACGAGGATGTCGGTCCCTTTGACCGTGACCTCGATCTGCGAATCGTTGATCTCAATCCGCAACGTTCCGTGATTCGTCTTGATGACGAAGATCACCGAGGCCAACAGCAACACGCCGGCCGTGACCGCTCCGATGAGCAACTTCTTTTTCTGTGCGCTTGGCGAGCCGGATGGCGTCAGCCCCCGGACCGTCCGAGGGCTGACGCCTCTCGGCTCGCCAGATTGTTCCAGCGTCAACGTCTGCTCGGTGCGCGGATCGGTCCCCGCTTCATCCGCCGACGAGATCATCGTCTCCGCTTCGACCGACGACGGAGCGACCGCCGTTCCCTTCGAGCCAGACGGAGCGGCACTCGTCGCGGACAAGCCTCCTTCGCCGCTGATCTGCTTCAAAAAGTCTTGCAGCTCATTCCCGCTGCCGCTTGGTCCGCTCGTCGTTGCGCTGTCCGTACTCCGCTGCATCGTCACCGTCGGAGTGCCGCCCGACAAGCAGCGTTCCAACTCCGCGATCACCTGAGTCATCGTCTGCGGCCGATCCTCCGGCTTCTTCGCGACCATGCGTTGAAAGACTGGTTCGAGTGCGTTCAATGTAGCCGTGTCGCTCCGCGACACGGATTCCGAATCGCCACCGGTTCCCGTCGACCCGATCGAATTTCCTGAGTCGAGCGACGTTCGGAATTCCTGTCGCGGAGCGACAGGACTACGTAGCGACGGAATCGCCGACTCGCGGTGCGCCATCAGCTTCTTCATCATCGTGTCGCCGTCGTACAGACACTTGCCGGTCAGCAAGTAGTACAACGTGCAACCCAGCGAATAGACGTCGCTCCGCGCGTCGGCGTGTTTCGTGTCCATCGCCTGCTCGGGGGACATGTAATCCACCGTCCCCATGATCGTCCCGGTGTTCGTCAGCCCCGCGCCTTCGGAACTTCCACCGACCGCCCCGTCGATTCGAGCCAGCCCCATGTCGAGAATCTTCACCGTCCCCTTCGCGTCGATTAGCAAGTTGGCCGGCTTGATGTCCCGATGAATGACTCCCTGCTCGTGAGCGAACTCCAACCCGCGCGCCGCCTGAATGATGCACGTCACCGCCTGCTCGACTGACATTGGCCCGTGCTTCTTCACGAACGCCGACAGGTCCGTCCCTTCGACGTACTCCATCACCAGGAAGTGCGTCCCCTTGGCTTCGTCCGCATCATCGGTGGCGACGACGTTGGGGTGCCGTAGCTTCGCCGCCGCTTCGACCTCGCGATGAAACCGCTTCAGCGCATCGGGCGATTTGAGCGCCACCGGCGACATGACTTTCAGCGCGACCAATCGCTTCAACCGCTTGTGCTCGGCCTTCAGCACCACCCCCATGCCGCCCTGTCCCAGCTTGTCGAGAATGACGTAGTTGCCCAGGACCAGTGACTTCCCTTTGCCCGCGTAAAGTTGCTCCGCCTGAAACTTCGTCAGCTTCTTCTGCTTGACCAGTTCGCGAGCCAGTTGCTCGCCATCGGACGGCTGCTTGTCCGGGGACATTGCCGCGAGTAGTTCGGCGACAGCGCCTGCATCCAGCACGCCACTGGCGGTCAAGTGTTCCGTGAAGTCGGCGAGTGATTGCGGCATCAGTCCAGTCTCGGATTTCAGTAGACCCGCTCGAATTGGAACGCGGCCACATCGTAGTCGCTGCTCGGCGACAGACGAAGCGGACACGCAACGAGCGTCTTGCTTGACGACGCAGTGACTGAGTGGCGCGGCTCCTGCTGTGCCGTGGATGCGTGCCTGCCGCTTTGCGGGATGGCTTAGGACTCGTGCGGAAACAAATTTGGTGATTTGGAG
>JAYVQJ010000228.1:0-2581 GCA_043777235.1 Planctomycetia bacterium | reverse complement strand
TTGAGCGTTCGCCCTCGCTGACGCTTCGGGTTAGTGAATCGGCAAGCATCCCTCTGATTCTCACTCAATGATCGAGTCATGCCAGCACCCAGGTATCTTTGCTGCCGCCGCCTTGCGACGAGTTCACGATCAGCGAACCTTTCCGCAGCGCGACGCGCGTCAGTCCTCCCGGCAACACGAAGATGTCTTTGCCGTAGAGAATGTACGGTCGCAGATCGACGTGTCGGCCTTCGAGGTGATCGTCCACGATCGTCGGCACGCGCGACAGCGCGAGCACCGGTTGAGCGATGTAGTTCCGCGGGTTGGCTCGGATTTGATCGGCGTAGTTGGCCAGTTCCTCCGAGGTGGCTCGCGGGCCGATCAGAATGCCGTAGCCTCCTGATTCGTTGGTCGGCTTCACGACCAAGTTCGACAGATTGTGCAGCACATATTTCAGGTCGTCCGGTTCCGAACAGATGCGCGTCGGCACGTTTTTCAAGATCGGGTCTTCGCCGAGGTAGTACTTGATGATCTTCGGCACATAGGCGTAGATCGCCTTGTCGTCGGCAACGCCCGTGCCGGGTGCGTTCGCCAGCGTCACTCGGCCTTTGCGGTACACGTCCATCAGGCCCGGAACACCGAGCGTCGAATCAGGGCGGAAACACTTCGGATCGAGGAACGTGTCGTCGATGCGGCGGTAGATCACATCGACGCGCTGCAAGCCGCGCGTCGTTCTCATGCAGACGTAGCCGTCGGAGACAACGAGGTCCGAGCCTTCAACGAGTTCCACACCCATCTGCTGCGCGAGAAAGCTGTGCTCGAAGTACGCCGAGTTGTAGATGCCCGGCGTCAGCACCACGACGTTGGGGTTGTGGCTGTTCTCCGGCGCGACATGTTGCAGAGTCTCTAGCAGTCGCTCCGGATAATCTTCGACCGGTTGAATGCGGAGGCCGCCGAAGATTTGCGGAAACGTCCGCTTCATCACTTCGCGGTTCTCGATGACATACGACACACCCGACGGACAACGCAGGTTGTCTTCGAGCACATAGAACTTACCGTCGCCGTCGCGCACGAGATCGGTGCCGACCACATGACACCACACACCTCCGGGCGGCTTCAGGCCGAGGCACTGCTTGAGGTAACAGGGTGCCGAGAAAACTAAGTCGGCGGGCACGACGCCGTCTTTGATGATTCGCTGATCGTTGTAGACGTCGTCGATGAACAGGTTCAGCGAGAAGATGCGTTGTCGCAGCCCGCGCTGGATCATCTCGAATTCGGACCCATCGACGATGCGGGGCACGATGTCGAAGGGCCAGACTTTTTCCGTGCCCGCCTCGTGACCATACACGGCGAACGTGATTCCCATGTTGAGCAGCGTTAGATCGGCCGCCTTCTGCCGCCTGACCAGTTCGCCGTCCGACAGCGCCGACAATCTTTTGGCCAGCGCATCCGCTCGCGAGCGAGGCGTGCCCGACTCGTCGAACATCTCGTCGTAGAAACCGTCAGTTTGATAATTGGCCAACCGCATGAGCGCACCTTCTCCGCGACTCACCGTCAAAGCAACCGGCATACCGAAGCGGAATCGACGAAAAATAGCGGGGCACTCGCGGCAACCACAGCCACACGCAACAGGCCTTGCCAGCGAATCAGGCAGGAAGCGTCGAATCCTGTCGCACACCAGACGTCCACGACGATGCCGAGAACTCCAGATTTTACGGGGTTCACGACAACATCCCGTCAAAGCCACTCGGCACGCCGATTGCCTTGTGAATCTAATTGGTCTCAACGCTGAGATTTCGCTTCGACATCAGGAACACGCCGCCATGACGATCAGTCTCGCCAGTCATCCGAGTTCGGAGCTCGTACCGTTCACTCCCGAAGAGCTTCGGGCAACTCTGGCGGGGTCGCGGAACCCGGAAGAGACGCTCGACAAGCTGGTCCGAGCGATTCAGCAGCGACTGAAGACCGATGTTTGTTCGGTCTACTTGCTGGAGCAGAATCGGTCTCACTTGCTGCTGGCCGCGACGGTCGGTCTGCGCGGTGAGTGCGTCGGCCGAGTCCGCATGGCGTTGCACGAGGGACTGGCCGGCATGGTCGCCGAACAATTGCGACCGATCGCCGTCGAGGACGCGGCGCGGCATCCGCGATTCAAGTACTTCGATGAGGCGGGCGAAGACCCGTATCACTCGTACCTGGGCGTGCCGATTGTCGATCGCGGGCTGTTGCAAGGGGTGCTGGTCGTGCAGTCGGCCGAGGCTCGTAGTTTTCTGCGTGACGAAATCGAATTGCTGGCCGCAGCCGGCAAGCAACTGGCGACGGTCATCAGCGATTGCCGTTCGCTGGATCAATTCATCGCTCCGGTGCAAAAGCGATTGTGGGCGCTCGCGACCAACCTGCGCTGGTGCTGGGACGCCGAGACGATGGAAATCTTCCGCGACCTCGATCCGGGACGCTGGCACGATTCGGGACATAATCCGATCACGTTGTTGTCCGAGTTCACTGTCGAGAACCTCGATCGACTGGAGGACCGTGTGCGGCAACTGTCGCTGCAAAGCCGGATCGACCTCGCCTATCGCCGCTTGCAGGACTACTTGAATCCGAA
>JAYVQJ010000227.1:0-2583 GCA_043777235.1 Planctomycetia bacterium | reverse complement strand
GCGCCGTTCTGATCATGCCGGTCACAACGATGGTAGTCCGACCCCTTGTGGGTCGGAGGATGCTCGTTCCGTGCGAATCCTCCAGGCCACAAGGGCCTAGGCTACAAATTGCGGTACCGTATTCACAACCGCAGCTCTTTCAGCGCATCCGCCGGCGATAAAACGTAGCTGATGTAGAACGGCCCGAACTCCGCGTACCGCGCCGAGGCGCGATCGAAGCGCATCGTGTAAACGATCTCCTTGATGTGTTCGGGAGCACGGCCCCACAGCGTCACGCCCCATTCCCAATCGTCGAAGCCGGTTGACGCCGTGATGAGCTGCGACACGCGGCCGGCGAACTTGATGCCCGACGTCGCGTGCTCGGCCATCAAGTCGGCTCGCTCACTGAACGGCAGCAGATACCAGTTGGCGTGTGGATGGCGAATCTTGTTCATCGGATAAAAGCACGCGACCGGGAACGGCGGGAAGTCGGGATACAGCCGCTGCTGATTCATCATCGGCAGTCGCTGCTCATAGGCGGACATCTTCGCTTGGAACGCCGGATCGGAGGGATCAGTCCCTTCTCGTTTCAGCCGCGCAGAGTATTGCTCGATCGACGGGACGTACTCGGAGATCTCAGTGATCGACACGAACGAGTAGCTCGGCTCCAGCACCGAACCGAGCCGGCTGGCTCGGAGGCCTTGCCGAATGCCGTTGATGACCAGCGGATCTGGGTCCATGACCATCAGGCCGAGGTCCGCCTCGTGCCGCGACGCGACCGACGTCTGAATCCGCTTCGGAGCACCCTCGCGATTCTGGTCGAGCAACTGAATCAACTGCTCGCGCCCTTCCGCTCGTTGGTAGTCGGGAAGCTGCTGCCACTCCTTTTGATTGACTCGCAGATAGAGGTGCAGGCAGTGCCAACCTTCCGTCAGTTTGATCGTCGGCGGCGTTGCGGGTGGGGCGTGTGCGGGACGTTGCATGGCTGAACTCCTGGGAAACGCGAGAGCCGCCGAAGGCCAACCTCCGACGGCTCGATGAGCGGTGAGAACTCGAACGTCGTGATCTTGGACGATGACGCGCCGTTGTTCAACGAAGAGGCTATCCGAAAACGCGCCGAACAAATCAGCCGGCACGCGCTAACGCGTGCCGGCTGATGAAAATGACACACTCAGTAATCCGCGACCGAGCCGTCCGGCAGAGTGATCTTCGGCCAGGACCATTTGTACTTCGGATCGGCGGCGACTTGTTGCAGCTTCGCGAGGTCGATCTGCACACCGAGTCCGGGGCCTTCGGGCAGAGTTGCGTAGCCGGTTTTGTCGTCGACAGTCCACGGACGATTCATGAATTGCTCGCCCCACTGCAACGCACCGGGAGCGGTTTCGTGGATCAGCAGGAACGGGATCGACGCTCCGACGCTGAGACTGGCCGTCGCACCCAGCGGCGATGTCGTGCAATGCGGAGCCAGCGGGACGTGATACGCCTCGGCGAGGATCGCGATCTTGCGCATCTGCGTGATGCCACCGCAATGAGCGACGTCGGGCTGCAAGATGTCGATGCACCGCTCGTGCAGGTACGGGATGAATTCCCAAATGGTGCGATCGCGCTCGCCAGTCGCCATCGGGATCGGGATTTGTTCCTTCAGCCGCTTGAAGACTTCGATGTTGCCGGGGACGGCGACCTCCTCAAAGAACAACACGTCGTATGCTTTGACCGCTGCCGCGAGTTGAATCAGCGTGGCTGGCGGCACAGCACAGTGAGCGTCGAACATCACGGTGCCGTCGGGACCGACTCGCTCGCGAGTCTGCTTGATCGCGTTGACCATCCGTTCGATTTCGTTGGGATTTCCCGAATGATTGTAGATGCCGTGCGGCGGAACTTTGTGCGACTTCGACGTTGGATAGACACGAATCTTGTCGCGGCACGGCCCGCCGAGCAGTCGATGCACTGGCACGCCCCACAGCTTGCCGGTGATGTCCCACAGTGCCATGTCGATCCCAGCCAGCGTGTGACACATGAACGGCCCACCGCGCATGTCTCGATGAGCGCGATACAGCTTTTGCCAGAGGTGTTCGATCCGCGTCGGGTTCTCGCCGTCGAGCAACTCGAACAGCGACTTGCAAAGTTCCTCGGCCGCCGTCGGCACGAGCGCACTGACTTCTCCCCAGCCGGTGATTTTCGCGCTCGTCGAGAATTCGAGGAACACCTTGTTCTGTACGCGATGCGTCTTCATCGCCGTGATGCGAATGCTCGACGCCGTGTCGGCGACTTGCGCGGCGGGGTTATTCTCCTGAGCGACCGCGTGATTGAGCAGAGCCATCCCGCTCGCAGCACCGAACGTGCTCAAAAGGTTTCGACGCGAGAAGGTCTTCTGACTGGAATCTGTCATGAGTTGGCTTCGAAGAAAAAGGGGAATGGAAATCGAGAGCGTTAGACTTTCCGAACCGTCGTTAAAGACGTTCCTCCGGCGCACTCTCGGTTCCGTCACTCGCGGCGTCAAATGCCGCGTTGACGAAAACCTATCCGAGAAGTGGTCGCTCACAACGCGGCTGGCTGGTTTGTCAGTCGTAGGGTGTGGTCGAGTCATCGAGACCCACCACTTGT
>JAYVQJ010000226.1:0-2583 GCA_043777235.1 Planctomycetia bacterium | reverse complement strand
AAAAACCGGGGCTAGCGCCGCGCGGCTAATTTGTGCGATCCGTATTACACGCACACGCCGATGGCGTCGCGGTTAAACAATTACGGCTCTCAGCCATTCGTGTTGGAACGCATTCATCAGCCGCAGGGCGCTAGCCCTGGTTCAGCGAAAACGAACCGGGGCTAGCGCCCCGCGGTGAAATTGTCACATTGATCAACACGAATGGGCCCAGCTCACTCAACACGGCTTGACCCTTTCGCGCAGGCTGGCCTATACGGCCGCGCGAGGAGGTCAAAGTCGATGCGGCTGTTGCAGCGTTATATCTTGGGCGAGCTATTGCGCGTCTTCGTGTTCGTGCTCAGCGTCTTGACGGTGCTGTTGGGCTTCCTCGGCGTATTTCAACAGATCACGGAGCGAGGTCTGGGACCGCTGCAAGTGCTGCAGGTGATGCCGTACCTGATTCCCAGTTTAGTGCCATACACAATTCCGGCGACGCTGCTATTGCGCGTGTGCCTGGTCTACGGCCGGATGGCGGGAGATCAGGAAATCACGGCGGCGAAAGCGGCGGGGATCAGTGTCATGTCCTTGTTGGCTCCGTCGTTGCTCTTGGGAGCAGTGCTCAGCGTCAGTTCGTTGTTGCTGACAGATCAGGTCATCCCCTGGGCTGAGGCGAAGATCGAACGGATCGTCGCGGCGGGCATGAAGGATATCGTGCTCGATCTGCTGCGGAATCAAAATCAGATCACGATCGATGGGTACGCCATCTCCGTTCGCGATGTCACTGACGACGGACGGTTGATTCGACCCACGTTTCGATTCGCTCCGAAAGGGAAGCACCAACTGACCGCGCAGGCTCAAGAGGCGGAACTCTCTCGGTTCGACCTCGAACAACAGCAGGTGATTGTCAAGTTTTCTCGCGTGCAACTCGACGTGCCGGGGCAAGGCCGGAGTTGGGCCGAGGAATTCGAGCATCCCTTCCCCTTGCAGATGGGAAATCAAACTCCGAAGGCGCGGCACATCAACGTGCGCGAACTGCGTAACGAAATTGAATCGCTGAATGCTCAGCAAGAGGATCTGCGACGACGGCGTGAACTTGAGACCGCGTTCGCACTGGCTACCGGTAATTTCAAGGTTCTTCAGAACGGGTCACTCAATCTGTTGGACAAACGGATCAGCGACAGTCGCAAGAAACAATTCGGTCAAACGACCGAAGTGCAGTTCCGATTCGCGATGGCGTGCAGTTGTTTCTTCTTCGTACTCGTCGGTAGTCCGTACGCGGTCTTGCAGGCCAAGCGACAGTTTCTGACCAACTTTATGATCTGCTTTCTGCCGATCCTGCTTGTCTATTACCCGCTCATCCTGCTGGCCAAGAATCTGTCGGGCTCAGGCACGATCGACCCTGCGTGGTCCATGTGGATCGCCAACTTGCTGGTGGCAATCGCGGGATTGTACGTCCTGCGGCGAGTCACTCAGCATTGAGTGGACATGCTCCATCAGCGTGTGACGACCGGAATCACTCGGTCGCGGATCGCGGCGAAAAGACAGGCGGCGACGAGGTCGGCGGTCGTGCCGGGATTGCGGCGATGGCCATCGGATCGCAGCCATTGGTCGAACTCGGCAATTCGGCGAGCACGTTCGTTGGTTTCGAGCGGCACGCCTGCGAGGTCGTTCAAGCATTGTCTCGCACGCCACGAGGCTTCCGCTGCGACCGGCTCGCCGCACTTGCGAGCGATCAGCGTGTCGGGGTGCTCGGCCATTAACCGCAGGTGCAGCTCGATGATCGTGGACTCCCAGCAGTGATCGAAGTCATTGCCGACGGACGCCAAGAACGGGACGCCCTCGTTCAACACCCACTCGAATTGATTCGCGTATTGTGCGGCGACGCCATCACGGTGCGCGGCCAGCGACATTACCTCGCGCAGCGTGCCGGTCGGTTCGGTCGCGACGTCTTCATCGTCCGCCGCGCCGAGTCCTCCGGGTTGAGCCAAGCGAATTGCTTGGTAGACCCACGACGCATCCTCACGAGTCAGTCGGTCGAGCACCTCGCCGATGCCGTCCCGCAGCGGCCGGCCCAGCGGCACTGCCGCGAGCGGAGCGATCAGCAGCACGATTCCTAGATTCGTGTTCGATGAGACCACCGTGCGAGTCGCGGTGATCGCTTCAAAGATCGCGCGTCCGACTCCAAGTTCCACCGCACGAGCCAGCACCGGCGAAGCGGCCTCGGCAGAGCGGACGAAATCCTCAAACGTCAGGTCGGGAAAGGACGCACGCGGATGTACGTTACCCGGCTTCGCGGCGGATGCTTCCAACACACAGGCCGAACGGATCGCCTCGGCGAGCGATGGGAACGATGAGCCGTCACTGAACGATGTCGCGATCATGCCGCCGCACGGTATCGCTGTTGCCGAGGTGCTTCAACAACGCTGCGAACCGGTCTCGGAGGAATTGCCGTTGACCCTTAGACTCCTTCGATCTCAAAACGTGTTGTCAATGCGTCAAGTTTCATCAGCCGGCACGCGCTAGCTGAGATTATTCATGGTGATTTAGTAACCCGAAGCGTCAGCGAGGGCGTCGTCACGGTTCGCCCTCGCTGACGCGTCGGGT
>JAYVQJ010000225.1:0-2584 GCA_043777235.1 Planctomycetia bacterium | reverse complement strand
AGATCTCGAAGAACAATCTGCAACTGCTCATCATCGCCGAAGACCTCGAAGGCGAAGCTCTGGCGACGCTGGTCGTCAACAAGATGCGCGGCATTCTGAAAGTCGCGGCGGTGAAGGCTCCGGGTTACGGTGATCGTCGCAAGGCGATGCTGGAAGACCTCGCGGTCCTGACTGGCGGCAAGGCGATCTTCAAAGACTTGGGCATCAAGCTCGAAAACATCGAGTTGTCCGACCTGGGTGTCGCGAAGAAGATCATCATCGACGCCGAGAACACGACCGTCGTGCAAGGTGCCGGCAAGAAGGACGCGATCAACGGTCGCTGCGAACAGATTCGCGCCGAAGTCGAGAAGACCGAGAGCGAATACGACCGTGAGAAGCTGCAAGAGCGGCTCGCGAAGCTGGCCGGCGGTGTGGCTCAGATCAACGTCGGAGCCGCGACCGAGACCGCGATGAAAGAACGCAAGGATTTGTTCGTCGATGCCTTGTCGGCGACTCGCGCGGCCATCGAAGAGGGCATTGTCCCCGGCGGTGGCGTGGCGTTGCTGCGAGCGGCCTCGGCTTTGGATGGACTCAAGCTGGATGGCGATGAACGCTTTGGTGTGACGCTCGTGAAAAACGTGCTCGAAATGCCGCTGCGGATGATCGCCGAGAACGCTGGCCTCGATGGAGCAGTGGTCGCCAATCGCGTGAAGAAGTCGAAGGATCCGAACTACGGCTACGACGCTCTGAACGAGAAGTACGGCGACATGTTCGAGTTCGGCGTCGTCGATCCGGTCAAGGTGGTTCGCTGTGCGTTACAGAACGCCGCCAGCGTCGCCAACCTGCTGCTGACGACCGAGTGCATCATCGTCAACGAACCGAAGAAGGAAGATAAAGACGCCCATCACGACCACCACGGCGACGGTGGCATGGGCGGAATGGGCGGCGGCATGGGTGGCATGGGCGGAATGCCCGGCATGATGTAATGAACTGAACTCAGTGCAAAGTGCTGAGTGAAGAATGCAAAGTGCCAAGTGACGAGCACAAAACATTTTTCACTTTGCACTCGCCACTCTTCACTTTGCACTGTTCCTGAAAACTCGACCTCAAAACAAATCTTCCAATTCACAGGAGCAAACCAGACATGAAGCTCAATCCTCTTGATGATCGTGTTGTGATCGAACCGCTGAGCGCTGAAGAGACGACGGCTGGCGGCATCGTGCTGCCGGACGCCGCCAAGGAAAAGCCGCAGCGTGGCAAAGTCATCGCGATCGGCCCCGGCCGGTTGCTCGACAGTGGCGAGCGTTGCCCGGTCGCGTTGGCGATCGGTGACGAAGTCCTCTTCGCCAAGTACGGCGGAACGGACATCGAGATCGAGAAGAAGCGCGAAGTCAAAATTCTCCGCGAGAGCGAGATTCTGGCAAAAGTCGTCTAGTTCCCTTTGGAGTGCGGTGTGTCAGCACCGCTTTGGATCGAGCGTGCCTCGACTCCGACAAGCCGAATGATGTCTCGTCGCACTCCCTATCAAATCCCTTCGTTCCCTTCGTTAGCTTCTGTTAGAAATTTTTGAACAGAAGCGAACGAAGGGAACGAAGGAGTGAATGAAAAGAAAATAGTTTTGTGAGGTGTGTTCTCACGGAACCGGTTGATTGTTGAATTGAAAGAATCCAAAGCGGTGCTGACACACCGCACTCCAAAGGAGAGCCTTCCGTGCCTAAGCAACTTCTGTTTGATGACCGTGCGCGGCTGAAATTGCAGCGCGGAGTGAAGCAGTTGGCCGACGTGGTCGCGGTCACGATGGGACCGACCGGCCGGAACGTCATCATCGACAAGAATTTTGGCAACCCGGTCGTCACCAAAGACGGCGTAACAGTTTCCAAAGAAGTCGAGCTCGACGATCCGTATGAGAATATGGGAGCGAAGCTCGTCAACGAGGTCGCGACCAAAACTAGCGACGTGGCCGGCGACGGCACCACGACCGCCACCGTGCTCGCACGAGCCATCTACGACGAGGGCCTCCGCTCCGTCTCGATGGGTGCGAATCCGATGGTCGTGCGTCGCGGCATCGAGAAGGCCGTGGAAGCCGCCATCGCGCACCTCAAGACGATGGTCAAGCCGGTCACCAGCAAAGCGGAGATCGCTCAGGTCGGAGCCATCTCGGCCAACAACGACAAAGCGATTGGCGATCTCATCGCCGATTCGATGGAGCGTGTCGGCCGCGACGGCGTCATCACCGTCGAGGAAGGCAAAGGCAACAGCACGACGTTGTCGTTCGCCGAAGGCATGCAGTTCGACAAGGGCTACATCAGCCCGTACTTCGTGACCAGCCCGGCGGACATGAAGGTCATTCTGGAAGACTGCTACATCCTGATGTTCGAGAAGAAAATCAGCAGCCTGCGCGAACTGCTGCCGCTGCTGGAGCAAGTCGCTCAGTCTGGCAAGCCGCTGCTGGTCGTGGCCGAGGACGTCGATGGCGAGGCTCTGACCGCGCTGGTCGTCAACAAGCTGCGAGGCATCCTGCAAATCGCGGCCGTGAAGGCTCCGGGCTTCGGCGACCGTCGCAAGACGATGCTCGGCGACATGGCCGTGCTCACCGGCGGCACGC
>JAYVQJ010000224.1:0-10077 GCA_043777235.1 Planctomycetia bacterium | reverse complement strand
TAGCGCCGCGCGGCTAATTCTTGGAATGCGTGTCAGGTCGCTTCCGGACGCGCTGTCAACAAGCTCGATGGCAACCTGACAATGAGGGCAGTGAATCTGCATGGTGGAGGATGGGCACTCCTGCCCGTCTCTTGTCTTGTTGCGAGAAGAGACTGAACCGCAGGACGGGCAGGAGTGCCCATCCTACTGCCCTTGCCCTGCTCCGGTCATGCGGCCGACGAAACCGCCGGTGCCGAGGTCTTTGAGTCGTTCGCCGACCGTCTGGCCTTCTTCATCGTCAAGCCGTTGACCGCCGAAGGTTGAGAGCCAGAACTCGACAGCGATGACGACGAACAGCAAGTAAATCAGCGGTCGCCAGATTTCGTGCTCTTGGCCGATCGCGTCGTGAAGCTGCTGTGTCTCGGCGGAGGCGTCGATGACTTTCAGATCGACGTTCGGCAAGAGTTCTTTCAACTGCGTCTCGTTGATGAGCGCGAAGTTCGATTCCTCGCGCGCGAGGTTCACGGCGAAGGCGAGCGATTCATGCTTGGGTTGTTCGATGCGGCCGCCTCGGACATCCCCAGGCAGAATCATCAACCCACCGGAGTCTGCCAATTCTCCGCCGGACGAAAGTTTTGAGGATCGGCCGCTGCATACCGATTACGGAAACGCCGCCAGCAGTGCGGTCAGGTTGGTGGTGAACGCTGCATCGTTAAAAACACCTTCCGCGCTCAAAGTGTCAGGAGCCGCAACGGTTGCAGGACTGTCGGTCCCCGCGCCGCCGAACAATGAATCGGTGCCGCCGTCGCCGGAGAGCGTGTCGTTGTCGTCTTCGCCCGAGAGGATGTCGTTGCCGAGGCCGCCGAAGAGATGATCTTTGCCCGCGCCGCCGAGGATTGTGTCGGCTCCGTCGGCAGTGGGATTGTTGGCGGACAACGTAGTGCTGCCGCTGAGCGAGTCGTCGCCCGCGCCGCCGAGAAGGATGTCGTTGCCGGATCCACCCAGGATCGAATCGTTGCCGTTGCCGCCCAAGAGCACATCGTCGCCGCCGTTGCCGAGGATCGAGTCTGTTCCGCTGCCGCCGAGGATCGTGTCGTTGCCTGCGCCACCGGTCAGTGTTGTTGCTCCGGTGAATTGCCGAGCGTCGATGCTCGACGCGGTGTTCGCGGTCGTGAGTTGTGCTTTTTCAATCGCCGTCAACGTGTCGAAACCGTTGCCGGTCAATGAGGTGTCTCTGAGCACGAACGCGGTCGCGCCGGATTCGATGACGACGTCGGCCGTGCCCGCGTTGCCGTTGAGCGTGTCGTTGCCGCCGTTGCCGGTGAGTGAATCGTTGTTGTCTCCGCCATCGAGCGAATCGTCGCCTGATCCACCAACGAGCGAATCGCTGCCCGCTAAGCCGATCAACGTCACCGGGCCTGTGAATGTCGTCACGATCAACTTGTTCGCGCTGGGGCCGCCCGTCAGATTCGCGGATTCAAAACTGGTCAGCGTGTCGGTGCCGAGTCCGGTCAGCGATCCGGCGGCCAAGGTCAGATTGGCGTTGCCCTTCTCGATCAAGCGATCGAAGTCCGCGCCGCCGTCCATCGCGTCGTTGCCGACATCACCGGTGAGCGTGTCATCGCCCGCGTTGCCGAACAGCGTGTCATTGCCCGCGCCGCCGTTGAGCAAATCATTCAAGCCTGTTCCCTTGAGCGTGTCATTGCCGACATCGCCACGGAGCGTCACGCCGCCGAGCGTGAACGTGCTGGCATCGAGCGAGTTGTTCCCGATGCCTCCCGTGAGACTGGCGTGTTCGATTCCCGACAGCGAATCGGTGCTGCCGCCCGTTCCAACACTCGCGAGCGACGTGTTCGTCAGCGTGAAGTTGAAATTGCCGGCCTCGACGACGCGATCGTCTTCCGTGCCGCCGTTGAGCGAATCGTTGCCCGCGCCGCCGGTCAGCGCGTCGTTGCCGGCTTGGCCGTCGAGCGAGTCGTTGCCTTTGCCGCCGATCAGTGTGTCGTCTCCCGCGCCGCCGAGCAGCGTCACGGCAAACTTGGCCGTGCTGGCCGAGATCGAATCGTTGCCCACGCCACCGATCAGCAGGACGCTCTCGAAATTGGAGAGCGAATCGGTCTGCACGTTGGGCGACGTACCGATCGTCAGTTTCGACGACGTGAGTGTGACCGTGCCGCTGACGTTTTCGATCAGCGTGTCGCTGCCCGTGCCGCCGTTGAGCGTGTTTTTGCCGTCGCCGCCGCTGAGTGAATCGTTGCCGCCGTTGCCGGCCGCGCTGTCGTTGTCCGTTCCGCCGGTGAAGACATCGTTGCCGCCGCCGCCGAGCAGCGTGTCGTTGCCCGCTCCGCCATCCATCGTCACCGCGAAGTTGACGAGATGCGCGTCGAGCTTGTCGGCTCCGCCGTTGCCATCAAACCGGAAGCCGCCCGCGAAGCCATTGAGCGTCGCGTCGAGCGTCACCACATCCGCGGCCGTGCTGCCGACGATTTGAATGCCGATGAAATTGCTGAACGGCGTCGGCGTGATCAGGTCCGTGTTGTTGGCTTTGACGACGTGCAGCTTGTGGTCATTGCTCTTGAACAACTTGAACGGCCCGCCGGTCGTCGGCAGCGTGATGACCAAATCGGTGTCGAGCACGTCGGTCACGGTGACGTGGATCGTCTGCGTGTCGAAGGCTCCCTGGCTGTCGGTGACTTGAACTTGCACGTCATAGACGTTGTTGTGATCCGAGTCGGCCGGGTTCTCGAAGTCGGGAGCCGCTTTGAACGTGAGCACGCCGCCGCTGGTGATGTCGAACTTCGCTTGATCCGCTCCGCCGATGATCGAAAACGTCAGCGAGTCGTTCGGCAAGTCCGCATCGGTCGCGGTGACGGTTTCGATCGCGGTCGTGTTCTCCGGCACGTTGACCGCCGCGCTGGAACTGATCGCCGGCGTGTGATCGACGAGATTCTGAAACCACGCGATGCCGTTGACGGCCGACGAAGTCAGCACGTCCAACCGCCCGTCGCCGTTGATGTCCGCCGCGAAGACTTGCCGGCCGTCCCCGACGAGGTTGCTGATCGTGTGCGTCGTGAAATTTCCGCTGCCGTCGTTCTGATACCACGCGACGTTGCCATCGCGCCCGATGGACAGCACGTCCAACTTTCCGTCACCGTTCACGTCGGCCGTGTAGGTTCCGTAGTAGCTGGCACCGCTGGCGATCGAGCGTGCCGAGGAAAAATGTCCCGCGCCGTCGTTGGCACCCCACACGATCGAGGATCCAACGAATGAGATCACAACGTCCTCGGCCCCATCGCCGTTCAGGTCGGCGGCCGTGAGGAAGTCGGTTGTTCCGCTACTGCTGGAAATCACATGCTCGGTGAAATGCTGTGAGCCGTCGTTCTCGAACCAAGAGGCTGTGTTGGCGAAGCCGGCAAGCACATCCATGTCGCCGTCGCGGTCCACGTCCGCCGCGAATACAGAGGCGGCGTTCGGAGCGTTGGTGCTGATCGTGTGCGACGTGAAGTTCCCGCCGCCGTCGTTTTCGTACCAAGCAATTTGGTTGGTCCCGGCGTTTGGCGAGAGGACGTCCACATCACCGTCGCTGTCTACATCCGCAGTAAATACCCAATAGAACGAGCCATTGGTGGTGATCGTGTGCGAGGTCCAGCCGCCGTCGGCCGGGGTGCCGTCGTTTTCGTACCACGAGATTGCTCCGCCGCCGCCGGAGATTGAGATCACGTCGAGCTTGCCGTCGCCGTTGATGTCCGCGACGACGACCGACCGCGAACCGTTGCCTTGGTCGATGGTGTGCTCTGTGAAGTGGCCACTCCCGTCATTCTCGTACCACGCGAGGGTGTGAGAGCCGCCGGCCGAGGCTTTGACGACATCCATGTCGCCGTCGCCATCCAAATCGGCCGCGACGACCGACTCGGCCGAGTCGGTGTCGATCATGTTCTGCCCGCCGAACACGCCGTTCGCCGCGACCGGCGGGCTGATCGTCACGGCATCGTCTTCGACTTCACCGTCCGCCGCCGCGCCGCCGATGCCCAAGCCGCCGGACGTGCTCAGGCGGAAGCGCGCGAACGTCGTGCCCGGTTGCGACCAACTCGGCACGTCGAACTTGATTGTGTTGTCGCCGTTGACGACCGCGACGCTGTGAGCGATCTGCTCGCCCGGCCCGCCCCACGAGCCGTCGCCGTTGAAGTCGATCCAAGCGTCGAGCTTCGCGCCGCTCGGAGCGTTCTGCACGTTGACGTTCGCCGTCTCGCCGAGTTTTCCCACTCGAATCGAACCAATCCCAATGCCGTCGTCGTCGGCCTCGGCATTCGCATTGCCGTCGTGAGTGCCGTCCGATTCACTATCGCGATTCGCGCCGAGCGTCGGGCCGCTGGCGAAGTGCATCGCGCCGTGTTCGGCGAGCGTCGTCGGGTACGGTGTCGGAGCGTCGCCGAAGTCGAACTGATTCGACAGCGCAGCAATCTGAGCCGCGGCCGAAAACTCCGACGTGTTGCCGACGGCATCGGTGGCGGTCGCGTCGATCTGGTCTCCGGCAGCGAACGTCGCCGCGGGCGTCAAGAAAATCGACTTCGATCCCGCCGCGAAGTCTGCCGCAGTCCACGTGTCCGCGCCCAGGAACGTCGGCCCTTGCTGCCCGTCGGCGTCGGTCTGGAAGAACTCGACGCGAATTGGGTACGTCGAGTTCGCCGTGGCCGACGGCACGTCGTAGTCGATCAATAGTTTCCCGCCGACCGTGATCGCCGTGCTGATCTCCGGGAAGTTCTGCAAGTTGTTCGGCCCGGTGTCGGCGTCGCCTGAGTCATTCGCCGTCACGCCGTCGCCGCCCAGATCAATTCCCAACGCCGTGTTGCCGACAATGGAATTGGTGCTGATGCGATTGCCCGTCGAGCCGCTGCCGGTGATCGAGATGCCGCTGCCGCCGTTGCCGGCGATTACGTTGCCGGCGCTCACGTTCGCGTTGATCGCCGTCACCTTGACGGCATCCAAACCGACGTCCTGTCCCACATTGGCCGAAAACCGAAGCGTGACGGACGTCTGTTGCGCGACGAACGTCATTTCTTCGGGCACCCAGTTTTTCCAGTAGTTTCCAGTTCCGTTCGAGGTGAAGGTTTTCGGAGCCGTCGCGGAACCACTGGGGAAATCCACCGTGATACTTTCCGTCTCAAACGCCGTTTCGGCCGCCATGTCGAAGTTCAAACGATAGCTCTCTCCCGGCGACAATCCGGTCAGCGTCTGTTGCCAGGAACCGTTTCTCAGCGTCACGAACTGGCGGCCGTCTCCCGCGACCGTGATGGCATTCCCACCCCTTCGTTGTAGCCGATGCCCCACAGCGGACCATCGCCCAGGCCGCCGGTGTGACTCCATCCCGGAACGTCGGCGACGTTGCTCGATTGAGTCCCGAATTGGACGGCCTCGAAACTGCCGTTCTGCACGGTCACTGGTGCGGCGTTCGTTCCGCCAATTTGGTTGTCGGACGAATTGACGATACGAACGCCGTCGCCGCCGTTCCCCAGGCCGGCTGTTCCGGCCGCGTCCGTGCCGATGAAGTTGCCTTGGATGACATTGTCGCCGTTGTCGCTGAGCGCGAGGCCGTTGCCGCTGAAGCGGTCGATCACCAGCCCGCGCACCGTGCTGCTGCCGGCGGTGATCGTCAGCCCGTTCGCGGACGCTCCCGCGCCGGTGCCGTCGAGTTCGATCAGCGGCACCGCATTGTCGCCGAGTCCCGGCCCATTCGTGTTGGGACTCGACCCCGGCTGCGAGTAGCCGTCGATGATGACCGGATCGGTGATCGTCGGCAGCGCGCCGAGTCCCGTGCCGCCGACGTGGATCGTCGCCTCGCCCGCGACCGGCAGGTGAATGCTGCCAATGTTGAAAATGTTCTGGATTTCTGCGGCCGACAGGGCGCGGTTGTAGATGGCAGGTTCGTCGATGACACCATTCTCCAACGCGTGAACCCCAACGGCTTCGCCGGCTCCGATATTGAAAGCAATGGCATTCGGCAAGACAGCCGGCACGCCGACGGCGGAATCAGAAATCAACTGCCCGTTCAGATAAACCTGCGCCGTCCCACCTCCAGTGACAACCAGAGCCGCGTGGTAGAACTGTCCCAACGACAGCGTCGGTCCAACTTCAGCGTTTACAATCGTCCCGGGATTGTAGATCAAACGGAGACTCGGACTCACCATGAAGTTGTAGGTCGCCGGGGGGCCTCCGGAGCTTGTACCCGCGCTGATGATGCTGCTGTAACCGGTTGACGAATCGAATTTGAACCAAGCCTCCAAGGTGATGGCATTCGTCGTGGAGAAAGTGAACGGACCAGGTACTTGCACCAGCGAATTCGCGAGCCGGAAACCTTGCCCGACTTCTGCGTCTTCGTAGGTCACGGTGCCGATCGTGGTGCCGTCATGGCTACCGGCGGAGTCATTCGTATTGCCTTCACCTCGATACTGTCTCAGAAGGCCCGCACGATTCGATGCGCCCGGAATATCGAAGCCGATCACGTCCGTGCCGGGATTCGTGTTGGCGTAGTTGATCGCCTCGCGCAGCGACGTGCCGGTCCCCAAGCTCGGATCGGCCGAGCCGTTGTCTTCGTCCGCCGCCGTTGTGACGACCGTTGCGAAAGACTTCCCGGCAGTCCCGGCGTTGAAGATCGATTGAATTTCGGACGGCGACAGCGCGCGGTTGAAGAGGTCCACTTCGTCGATGGCGCCGGTCCATTGGCGATCGCCCACTGCGTTTCGAGCATCATGGCCGATCTGAATCTCTCCGCCATCGTTGATGGCCACGGAACCGATGACGCCGGTCGCGACTTCCTGACCGTTCGCGAACAAATGCAAAGCGTTGCCATCATAAGTGCCAGCAATATGGGTCCATTGATTAAGCGGCAGGACCGACGTCGGCGACGTGATGGCGGAGTTGTTGTTGATCCCAAAGCTCATGGAGCCATCGGGCTAGGGATGCAGGTGGAACGCGCCGAGTTTGATAACGCCGGAACCATAGCCCGGCGCGGCGGTCGGATTGAACCAACCATCCACCGTGACTTGGTTGCCGAAGTGCAGATCGGGAGCGTCCGGGATGCTCACGTAATCATCGACGCCGTCGAAACTGAACGCCTGCCCGACTTCTCCGGATGCGAACGTCGCGCCGTTTTGCAGCGTGCCGTTGTTGCCGTCGGCGGAATCGTTCGCGTTCCCTTCGCCGCGATACCAACTCACCAGACCCGCCGGGGCCGCCACGATCGAGAGCAGGCAGCGAGCCTCCAACGCTTGGACTTCTCCGAGCAGCGCCGCTCGAACGTCGTCCCGCCGCAGCTTGCGCGGCCGTGCTCGAACCGCCGACGAAAGAACACCAACCCGACGCGCCAGCGAGGCCATGAAAAGACCTCGCTCGCGCGTCGGGTTGGTATCGCGACTTCCGCGAGTCCACTGAGTGCCGACGAACCAATCCGCCAGCCTGCGATGCAACATGATGTGGCTCCTTATTCCCAGAGACAGTAACCGCCTCTCAGGTGATAAGCATCGAAAATGCCCAACCTGTGCGTGCAAACTTGAAAATGCAGCCGGCTTCGTTGTCGTCGTTTCTTGAGCCAGTCGTTGGAGCGGGAAATCGTAGCCCCGTAGGCCACATTGCGCTTCGTCGAATGGGCCACGATCAGCAAAACCGCCGCCGCTTGGGCTGCCGCAGGCGGAATGAACTCACGAGTACCGTGAGAGGCCGTTACGAAACGAGCACGAAGCGCCAGCGAGTGGTCAAAACGTCGAACAAACAACGACTCACTGGCGCGTCGTGGTGGTTGTGACGCGGCCTTGCCGATTTCCTCGACCAGTGCCGCTTGTGGTCATTCACGTTCCCTGTCCTGCGCCGGTCATGCGACCGACGAAGCCGCCGGTGCCGAGGTCTTTGAGACGTTCGCCGACCGATTGGCCTTCTTCATCGTCGAGACGTTGACCGCCGAAGGTTGAGAGCCAGAACTCGACGACGATGACCACGAACAGCAAGTAGATCAGCGGTCTCCAGATTTCGTGTTCTTGGCCGATCGCGCCGTGAAGTTGCTGTGTCTCGGCGGAGGCGTCGATGACTTTCAGTTCGATGTTGGGCAGCAACTCTTTCAACTGTGTCTCGTTGATGAGCGCGAAGTTCGATTCCTCGCGGGCGAGGTTCACGGCGAAGGCGAGCGATTCGTGTTTCGGCTGCTCAATGCGACCGCCGCGGACATCGACTTCGTAGAAACCTTTCTCGGCGGTTGCGGAGAACGCTCCGACTTGGCGGCTGACCGATTTCTCGAAGGTGACGGGGAGACGGTTGCCCTCGACGTTCACGACTTCGGCTTGCAGGTTTTGCCATTCCTTGGTGACAGAAATTTCCGCGACGCCATTCGCGGCGACGACCGACGGGCCTTCGACGCCGGCTCGCGTGCGAATGTGGCTGACGAGCCGCAGGATCAACGGCACGAACTCCGGCTTGAGCGGCAGGTTCGTCCATTTCGATGTCATCGGGAACGCGGCCAGGATCACTCGGCCGTCGCCGTAACGGCTTTCGACCAGCGCGGCCGAACCGTTCGCGAATTCAAGCAGCGGCCAAGTATTGCCTCGTTCGGCCGGGAGCTTCAGCGGGAAGCGGCGATAGACGGAGACCTTCGTCAGGTAACGAGCTTCGCGGTTCTCGAAGACTGACAGAACTGGATGTGCGAAGTCGATCGAGGCGAAGCGTTCAAACGTCTCCGACTTTTCGATGTCCCCTTCGGCGGGCTGCAACTGAGCTGACGTGATGAATTGGTCCGTCGTGCCGGGGATCGCGAAGAGCTTCTTGTTGTATTGGTCGTGATTGACCTTATCCCCTGGCAGGATCATCAGCCCGCCGCCACGCGAAACGTGATCGCGGAGCAGTCCGCATTGTTGATCGTTGAGCTGCCCACAGTTGGCGAGGATCACGATGCTCGCATTCTTGATCGCGTCGGCGTTCACTTGGGCCTGAGCCAGTTCGACAACGTCGAGCGACTTCACGAAGCGTCGATCCGCTTCGGTGGTCAACGGCTTTGCCGTGCCAGCTTTCGGCAGCGTGGTCGATTTCTTTTTGTCCGAGTTCGCTCCCGCCGATTCGTCTTCCGGTTCGGTTGAAGTGAAGGCCGTTTGCAAATAGAGAGCTTCGTTCTCGAATGGGTCTTTTGGATTCTGCGCCGGGTTGCCGTTGATGATCACGACTCGCACCTGCGGCTCGACGGCGATCGTGAAGAGGAACGCATCGTCATTCGGGAAGCGATCGGCGGCGATCTCGAAGCGACCTTTGAACGTTCCCGGTTCGGACGGCACGAACAAGAACGGAGCGTTCGCGGTCTCGCCCGGTTTAAGCGTCAGGCTCTTGCGGCCGATCTCTTTGTCGTCGATCAACAGGCTGACGGTGACGTCCTCAGGCTGATCCTTCGAGAAGTTTACAACGCGAGCCCGCAGCGGTAGAGGCAAGCCAGCGATGGCTCGATGCGATTCGGGAACCTCGCCGACCACCGCCCGATTCGGAATCTCGCCGGCCGACGATCCGACGTCGATCACGAACAACTTCGAGCCTTCCGGCAACAAGCCTTCGCCCGGTTGCTCTCGCATCTCGCGCCAACCGCTCGCCTGCGAGTCGGTGAAGAGATAAACCCACGGCTTCGTCGAGACCGGCGATCCGCCGCTAAACAACTGCGTGAACGTCGCGAAGAGATTGGCTCGCGACGGACTCGTCTTCAGTCCACCAAGTTTCTCCTTGAGCATCTCCGTGTCGGCCGTGACCTTCGAGACGATCTCTTCCGGCTTCGAGACAACTCGCACGAGCGTGACTCGATCATCGCTGCCGAGCTTGTCGATTACCGCCGAGGCCGCCGTCTTCGCCCGATCGAATGCCGACACGCCATCCGTCACCGCGTTCATGCTGGCCGAGCCATCGACCAGCAGAAACACATCGCGACCGCCGCCCGCTCCGCCAAACAAAGAATTCCAATGCCGGATCATTGGCCGAGCACAGGCCAGAATCAGAAACAGCAAGAACAACGTGCGGAGCAGCGCGATCAGCGCGTCCATGAACTTCATCTTCCGCCGCTGTTGAATATAGGTGTCGAACAGA
>JAYVQJ010000223.1:0-2593 GCA_043777235.1 Planctomycetia bacterium | reverse complement strand
CGCGAGCGAAACACTTTTTGAGAAACGTCCAAATTGTCTCGTTGTTCTCGGTCGAGAACGTGAAGTAGCTGCCCCCCCACTTCGAGTTGCCGAGCTGCGCGACAAGCTGGCTCGCGGTGCCAGTGACTTTCTCTCCGCGCGGAGTCGTGATCGAGATGACGTCCTCGGTTCCGATCTTGGACGCCAGCAATCGCAGCGTGTCGGGATCGTCCCAGTCGGTCCAATAGCCGAGCCGAATCGACTGCTCGGTCTGCCGCGCGGCGAACTTCAACACGCGCCGCTTGCACTCGTTGACGAACTTGTCGATGCCGTACTTCTCGATCGCGGTCTTCGAGCCGAGGTTCATTTCCTTCTCGACTTCGACCTCGACCCACAGCCCCTGGCAATCGAACCCGTTTTGATAACGGAGTTCATGCCCAGTCATCGCGAAGAAGCGTTGATAGGCATCCTTGTAAGTCCGGCCCCAGGCGTGATGCACTCCCATCGGGTTATTCGCCGTGATCGGCCCATCGAGGAAATTCCACTTGGGCTTTCCGCGATTCTGCTCGCGCAATTTGTCAAAAATGCTGTTCTGCTCCCAGAACTTCAGCACCTCATGCTCACCTTTGACGAAACTGGCGTCTCCGACTTTTTCAAACATCGCATTCCTCGCAGACAATTCTCGCGTCCCGTGACAGGGGCGGAAATGTAGCGGAAGCCTGCGAGCGAATCAGCCGAGCACAAGAACAACGCCCGCTGGGTACGATCGGGTGATGCGGCATTGATTAAGGGCATCTAACAGAATGGAGAAAGTAACCCGCAGCGTGAGCGAGGGAGTCCATAGATCCGCCTAGAAACCGACCCTCGCTTACGCTGCGGGTTACATTTGTTAGACGCACTATGGCGTCTTGAGCTGGACGTTTCGCTTTTTGAGAGCCTCTTCCAAGTCGGCCTGGTTGGTTTTCTTGGGATCAATCCAGGCGGTGGCCAGGCCCTCTTTGAAACTGGCGGTCGCTTGTTCGACACCGTCGAGCTTGTAGATCGTCTCGTATACCGCGAGGCAGCAGCCTTTGCAGTCGAGTCCGACGATCGGGATCTCGACGAATTTGAGTTTGTCTTTAGGCGTCGTGCAGACCGCTCGAATGCCAAACGTTCCCAGCGTGTGAGTCCGCAACAGATTGTCGAAGCGTTCGATGAGTTGCTCCGGCTTCGGCTTGTTGAAGAGTTTGTCGGCGTCGTACACGAACATCGCTTCCGAGTTCTTGAAGTCGATGCTGACCACTTTCACTTCGGGAATCTTCTCGGCGAAGACTTTTTTCAGATCGGCTTCGCGATCGGGAGAGAAAAGGCCGGTGACGCGATGCTTGACCGGCTGCGGTTCGGCTGGCGTATCGTCTGCGGCGAACATCTTTGTTGTAACCAGCAACGAGAGAATCGTGTTGAGGCTGAGTTTCATTGTTGGTCTCCTGTGGCGACACGCGGCTCGCGTGTCATTAAATCCGAATGACACGCGAGCCGCGTGTCCCCACGTTCGGTTACTTCGTTTGAAACAAGCGGCTTTGAATCAATTCGTGAATCAGTGTCCGCACACCGCCGCCGTTCTTTTGGGTGTTGCTGACGATCGCCGCGATCTGATCGCGGTCGCTGAAGGTGATATCTCGGCCGGTCCCATAAATCGCAAACTGTTGCGCGAGGTTCTTCAACAAGCGAGTGGCATCGGCGGCCAGCAACGTTTGAAACTCAGTGACCTCTTTGAAAGCTCGTTCATCGGGAAGGACGCCAGACGCATCGACCGGCGGCCCCAGTTTGAAACTGATGCCGATGAACGGGTCGATCGAACCGCGCGGAGCGGCATCGCCTTCGCCAATCGAGCGATAACGATCGCGCCAACCGCCAATGACGTCGAACGATTCCAGAGCGAAGCCGGGTGGATCCATCTGCGCGTGGCACGACGCGCAGGTGATGTCGGCTCGGTGCTTGTCGAGCTGCTCGCGGATCGTCTTCGTGCCGCGCACATCCGGTTCAATGGCCGGGATATTCGGCGGTGGCGGATCAGGCTCTTGGCCGAGCAGTCGCGCCATCACAAACGCGCCACGCGGGACCGGTGAAGTCGTCGTGCCGTTCGCCGTGATCTTCAAGATTGCTGCCTGAGTCAGAAACGGACCGCGCGGGTGATTCGGAGGCAACGTGACTCGGCGGATCTGCGAACCGCTCACGCCGGGAAGGCCGTAATGCGTCGCCAGTTTCTCGTTCAACATCGCGAAGTCCGAGCGGACCAGGTGTGTCGCGCCGAGATCCTTCTCGATCAGTTCACGAAGGAACGCGCGCGTCTCCGCGACCATCGAGTCCTGCAAGTACGGATTGAACTCGGGATACAGCTTCTTGTCCGGGTCCGTCGCCGCGATCTGTCTTAGCTTCAACCATTGGCCGAGAAAGTCCTCGATGAACCGCTGCGAACGAGCGTCTTTCAGCAATCTCTCGACTTCGGCTTTGAGCACTTCAGGCTCATGCAGCTTGCCGGCGTCGGCGAGCTTGAGAAGTTGCTCATCCGGCAGCGAGTTCCAAAAGAAGTACGACAAACGACACGCGAGCGAGTGATCGTCAATCGCCGGAG
>JAYVQJ010000222.1:0-10104 GCA_043777235.1 Planctomycetia bacterium | reverse complement strand
GGGCTTCAGCACTTTGACGGTGCTCGGCTTGCCGTCGTTGCGGTACGACGGGAAGACGCAGTTGGGCAGATCGACTCGCACGGTGAGCTGTGCTCCGCGCTTCATCGCGTAGTACGCCGGAGTGCGAATCGAATCGGCGGACGGAATGAATCGGCCATCGGGAGCGATGAATTCAAACTTCACCGGCGGCCCGTTCGGCGGATCGGGATATCGTCGCCGAGCGTCCTCGCGAGTCCGTTCGTTCATCAATTCCATGAACGGCACGGACCAGTGCGCCGAATGCAGGCCGATGAACGACAACTGTCCGCGCTTGACCCGCGCGACGATATCTTTCGCGATCTCCGGCGTGATCTCGTTGTGCCGAGCGTGTCCCCACCAGATCAGCACATCAGTGTTGTCGAGCAGGCTCGCCGACAACCCCTTCTCCGGCTGGTCGATGTTCGCCGAGATAACTCTCAACCCCGGCTGCTTGCCGAGATGCTCGGCGATCGCGTTGCCGAGAAAGTTTTCGTACGCCTGCTTCTGCGCCGGTTGCTGCTCGTCCCACACGACGACACGAATGAGCGGCTCGGCGGCGGGCAATTGCTGCGGAGCGGCCACGGCAATTAGGGTCACGATGAAGGCAAACGCGAATCGGCTCATGGCAACGTCTCCCCTTTGGAGTGCGGCGATTGATCGCCGCTTTCGGTGGTTTCATCGCCGCGTTGATAGCGACCAAAAGAAAGCGGCTCCGCCGCGATCCAAAGCGGCGATGAATCGCCGCACTCCAAATTTACTCCAGCGTGAACGCCGGCAGCTTCACGATCTCGCCGCCCTTGAGCGCCGACTGGTGAGCGCAGATGCCGACGCAGGTCCAGTTCGCGGACAGCGTCGCGTTCGGCCACGGATCACGGTTGTCTCGCAACGCGCTGACCATCTCGTTGACCAAATGCGGGTGCGAACCGCCGTGGCCGCCGCCTTGAATAAAGCTGAGATGCTCGCTGTCGTGAATCTCGGACGGCAGCGTGAACTTGCGGATCGGCTCCGGCAGCAGGTGAGCGTAGTCGGGCACCGCGATCTTGGAAGCGATTTCGTGTTCCGGCTTTTTCGCCGTATGCAGGACGTGTGGTTCGCCTTCAACCAGCGTCCATTCAAACGATTGCTTCGTGCCATAGACGTCGAAGCTCTCGCGGTATTGCCGAGCGACGTCGTACAGAAACCGCCAGATATGCGCGGTGACGTCGCTGTCCTTCACCTTGATGTGGCAGGACTCGACGGCGAATTTGTTGCCGCTCTTCTGAGCGATGTCGTCGCGGACGGTTCCCGATCCGAAGCACGAGACGTATTCCGCTCGGCCGTTGACGAGACCGAGGCACGGGCTGACGACGTGCGTCGCGTAGTGCATCGGGATCATCTTCTCCCAGTAGTCAGGCCAGCCGTCCATGTCCTGCGGGTGCGAGGCGGCGAGGTGCTGAATCTTGCCAAGCTCGCCCTTCTGGTACATCTCTTTGATGAAGAGAAACTCGCGCGAGTACACGACGGTCTCGGCCATCATGTATTTCAGGCCGGTCTGCTTCACGAGTTCGCAAATCTGCTGACAGTCTTCGACGGTCGTCGCCATCGGCACGGTACACATCACATGCTTGCCAGCCTTGAGAGCCTCCATCGACATCTTCGCGTGTTCGGAGATCGGACTGTTGATGTGGACGAAGTCGACGTTCTTGTCCTTCAGAACGTCCGCATACTCGGTGAACCGCTTCGCGATGCCGAACCGGTCGCCGACCTTGTTGAGCTTCTCCGTGTTCCGCTGACAGACCGCGTAGACGTTGGCATCTGGGTGAGCCTGATAAATCGGAATGAACTCCGAACCGAAACCGAGACCGATCATCGCAACATTGACGGGCTTGCTCATGGGGGCGCTCCTGGGTGAGAGACACGAAAATCAGAACAATGGTTTGAACAGAAGATCGCAAAGGACGCGAAGAGAGGAACTTGTTTTACCGCACGCCGCAGGCACGCGCGTCCGAGCGGCCAGTCCCGCGCGTGCCTGCGGCGTGCGGTAAAACGATTCGATCGCGTCCATCGGCCGCTGTGATTCTCTTCGCGCCCTTTGCGCCCTTCTGTTTCAGATTCTCTGTTTGTTCCAACCAGAATCCAACGGATCGAAGGAAACTCGTTGAGGTTGGAAAAGACTACCGCCCGACAAGGCCGCCTTCTTGTGCGGATCGGACATTTTTTGTTGACTATCGGACATGAGACACACAAATGCGAATCCGCCGAGTCGTTCCCGATCCGCTCGGCAGCGAGCTGATTCCGAGTTCGTCACTCCCGCCGGGATTCAACGAGACTTTCTCGTTCGCATGGGCGGACCGCAGCAGTTTCATCAACTGTTTGAGCATCTGCCCGGCGTGTCGTTTTTTGTGAAGGATCGGCAGAGCCGGATGATCTTCGCCAGCCAGCCGTTCTGCGAACATCTTGGCGCGAAGTCCGAAGCCGAAATCGTCGGCAAGACCGACGACGACTTCTTTCCGCCTCACGCGGCCGATCACTTCCAGCGCGACGACCAGCATGTGATGACGACCGGTCAGCCGCTCATCGGCCGCGTCGAGCTGTGGTACAACGAGCAGCGGGTGCTCGACTGGTTCGTCACCAATAAGCTGCCCGTGCGGGACACTCGCGGCAAGATCATTGGGGTTATGGGGACTGTCCGTAGCTATGAGGGCCAGCGCCGCACGATGCTGCCGATCTCACTGATCAACTCGACCGTCGATTTCATTCGCGAGCATCACCATCAACGCCTGACGGTCGAAGACCTCGCCAACCATGCCGACCTGTCGCCTCGGCAACTGCATCGGAAGTTTCGCGAAGTCTTCGGACTCAGCGTGCAGGACTTTCTCATCAAGACGCGCATCCAAGCGGCCAGCGACGTCCTGCTGCATTCCGACCTAAGCATTGCCCAGATCGCAGCGGACTTTGGTTTCTGCGATCAAAGTGCATTCACGCAACTCTTTCGCAAGCACACCGGCCTGACGCCCCTGAAGTTTCGACGGCGGTACGCTGCAACTGCGGATTCCGCGAGTTGTACGGATCGCAAAAAATAATCGCTCGCGATCAATGGCACGGGAATTGTGCCAACCCAAATTCATGATTTGACCACCGCCAACATCGCGGGAAGCTGGGCATGACGATCGCGCATCATCATTCGGCGGGAGAGTTGCTGAGGTTGTTTCGACAGGAGAGGTACGCTCGCGTCGCCAACCGATCCTGTCGGAATCAGAGTAGCCGCTTGTGGCGCAACGCTCGGAAGAGTGGCCGCGAGAGGACGATGTCTGTTTTCTCCGCGTGGCTGGGTTCGAGTCGCTGGAAGTCGTCTGGTGACGTCGCCAAACTCTCGCGGCACTTGGAGGTTGGGCACTCTTGCCCGACTCGTGACGGGCAAGAGTGTCCATCCTCCAGCAAACCATCGAACACGAAGCTACTCACACCATGACACAGCTCAACAAGTACAGCGCGCGGATCACTCAACCTCGGTCACAAGGGGCGTCGCAGGCGATGCTCTACGGCACGGGCCTCACCGAGGAGGACATGAACAAGGCACAGGTCGGCATCTCGTCCGTGTGGTGGGAGGGGAACACCTGCAACATGCACCTCAACGATTTGGCCCTGAAGGTCAAAGAAGGGGTGCAGGCGGCCGGATTGATCGGCATGCGCTTCAACACGGTCGGCGTCAGCGACGGTATCTCGATGGGGACCGAGGGGATGAGCTACTCGTTGCAGTCGCGCGATCTGATCGCCGACAGCATCGAGACCGTCATGGGTGGGCAATGGTACGACGCGAACATCTCGCTCCCCGGTTGCGACAAGAACATGCCGGGCTGCATCATGGCGATGGCTCGGCTGAACCGGCCGTCGCTGATGGTCTACGGCGGCACGATCAAGCCGGGCTGCTATCAAGACAAGAAGCTGGACATCGTCAGCGCGTTTCAAGCCTACGGCGAATACATCGCCGGCCGCATGAAAGACGACGAACGGCAAGCGATCATCCGTTGCAGCATCCCTGGAGCCGGCGCGTGCGGCGGCATGTACACGGCCAACACGATGGCCTCGGCGATTGAGGCGATGGGCATGTCGCTGCCATACAGCTCGTCGATCCCGGCCGAAGACCCGCTCAAATTGGACGAGTGCTTCCGAGCCGGCGCGGCAATTCGCAATTTGCTCGAACTGGATATCAAGCCGCGCGACATCATCACTCGCAAGTCGATCGAGAACGCACTGGTCGTGATCATGGCGACGGGCGGCTCGACGAATGCCGTGCTGCACTTCATCGCGATCGCGCGAGCCTGCGGACTCGAACTGACGATCGACGATTTCCAAAAGACGTCCGACCGCATCCCGTTCATCGCGGACCTCAAGCCAAGCGGCAAGTACGTGATGGCCGACCTGCAACAAATCGGCGGCACACCCGCGCTGATGAAGTATCTGTTGGAAAAGGGACTGCTCGACGGAAGCTGCCTGACATGCACCGGCAAGACCGTGGCCGAGAACCTCGCATCACTGCCTGGCCTGACTCCGGGGCAGCCGATCATTCAACCGCTCGAAACCCCAATCAAGTCGAGCGGTCACATTCAAATCCTGCGCGGCAACCTCGCACCGGACGGAGCTGTCGCCAAGATCACCGGCAAAGAAGGGATGGTCTTCACCGGTACCGCGAACGTCTTCGACGGCGAAGTCGCGATGCTGCACGCGCTCGAACAGGGCAAGATCAAGAAGGGCGACGTCGTCATCATCCGCTACGAAGGCCCAAAGGGTGGCCCCGGAATGCCAGAGATGCTGACGCCGACCTCGGCCATCATGGGAGCCGGTCTCGGCAAAGACGTGGCGCTCATGACCGACGGACGCTTCAGCGGCGGCTCACACGGCTTCATCGTCGGCCACATCACTCCGGAAGCTCAAGAAGGTGGTCCGATCGCGCTCGTCCAAACCGGTGACAAGATCACGATCGACGCCAACAAGCGAGCCATCGACATGGACGTCTCCGCCGACGAACTCGCCAAACGCAAGTCCGGCTGGAAAGCCCCGTCGCTCAAGCACACTCGAGGCACGCTCTACAAGTACATCAAGAACGTGAAGAACGCGTCCGAAGGTTGCGTGACGGATGAGTAGACCGACGGTGACCATGATCGTTCATCAAAGACGCAAATCTTCGGCACGACGCCGGAGTCGCACGAAATGAGTTCGCGCCAGCAGCAGCGTCAGCAGATGCTCGATCTGTATCGACGAGCCGTCCAAAGTTTTGGTGACCGGCATCCCAAGCTGCTGCAAATGGTGGCCTATGGCTACGCCGACTCCAGAGAGGTCATGCAATCGACGATGACCTGAGTCGAAGAGACTCGCGTCATGCGTTTCGAGTTTTCTGGCTGACGACGCATGATGACCGGTCGCGGAGTGTGCTGAGGCTCAGCGAATTCACGCCAATCGAAATTGCTCGATGAATACCTCTTGGACGAGATCGAGGCGGATCGGCGGACGTACCTCGAATTGATTCCGCGACCAGCGGCCGGATTGCTCGTGCGCATGACGACTCATGCATCCGCAGTCGTTGTGAGGAGCATCTTGCTGGGTTGGCCAAAATACTCGCGAATAAAATCCATGCGGTCGCCGTCGTGGCGGATGAGGCGGACGAGGGCAAGTAGCTTCTCTTGGTCGCGTCGCAGCTTGAGGGCCAGGCGTTGTTGATCGAGGAGTTCGTCCGGCAAGGATGACAACACTTGGATCTGCATCTGTTCCTCGTCCCAAGTTCCTTCGATCACGCCGTGACGGTCGAGCATTCCCAGGACGGTCTCCAGGCGATGGTCGTGCTTTTGTTTGGCGTGCAGTTGCTCGCGCAGCCAGTCGAGGCCGAAGGCGGTGACTCGTTCGTGATCGTGAGCGAGCAGGTCGTAGACGCGGTGATAGAAGTCGGCGTCGGGGTTGCTCCAACGCATGAATTCCATCTGCGTTGTGAGGTCCGCTTCGTCGTACAGCAGCAGGCAATCGGCAGGGAGACCGTCGCGGCCGGCGCGGCCGATCTCTTGATACCACGCTTCCATCGAGCCAGGAATCTCGGCGTGCAGGACGAAGCGGATGTCTTCCTTGTCGATCCCCATGCCGAACGCCGGAGTCGCCAGTACCAGCGGGCAATGCCCCTGCATGAACTCGTTTTGAATGCGGCGGCGATCGTTCCGTTCGAGGTCGCCGTGATAGCGGACATGTGGGACTCGCCGCTGACGCAGCCGTTCGCTGAACCGCTCCAGCGTGCGGATCAGCGTGAAGTAGACAATCCCGCTTCCGGCCGACGTCGAGTACTGATCGCGCACCTCGGCGATCTGTTCGAGCTTCTCGTCGTCACCCCAGACTTCCTGCACATCGAGCCGCAAGTTGGGGCGTTCGATCCCTTCGTGAAAGAGAGTGATCTCGTCGGGACGCAGGCCAAGCTGCCGGACGATGTCAGTTTGCACGTCGGGCGTGGCGGTCGCGGTCAGAGCGATTGTCGTCGGCTGGCCAAGCCGCTCGCGAATTTCGATCAACCGCGAGTAGTCCGGGCGAAAATCGTGGCCCCACTCGCTGATGCAGTGAGCTTCATCGACCGCCAGCAATCGCACCTCGCGCCAAGCAATGACGTCGAGAAACTCCGGCTTCCGAAACCGTTCCGGAGTGACGTACAGCAACCGATACCGTCCCTCGGCGACATCGGCGTATCGCCGTTCACGTTCCTCACGCGAGAGGGACGAGTTGATGAACGTCGCCTCGATTCCTCTGGCTCGCAACGCGTCGACTTGATCCTTCATCAGCGCGATCAACGGCGACAGCACGAGCGTAACGGACGGGCGATCCGCCTTCTCGTCGTCGACCGGCATTAGCGCAGGAATCTGATAACACAGCGACTTACCGGCTCCGGTCGGCATGATGACCAGCGCGTGCCCACCGCCGAGCACTCGGTCGATTACCTCGGCCTGCGATCCACGAAAGGACTCGAATCCAAAGAATTGTTTCAGGACGTCTAATGGTTTCATAAGCGACGATGTGACGGATTCCCGCTCGTGAATCAAGCGGACGCGACGTCGAACGAAGTGAGGAGTGGTTGCATAACTAGCTCGACGCGCCAGCAAGAGGTTGCGCTTCCAGGACACGAGGCCACTCGCTGGCGCGTCGTGCTGGTTTTGCAATTGACTCTCTAGGCACGCAGGCCAGCCTCTTGCATCAGCCGAGCGGTCGAGGTGTACGCTTCGCGGACCCAATCTTCGATGCGGTTGGGGTCGGGCGAGTACTCCAATTCAATCGATATCGCGCCGTCGATGCCGAGCGAATTGATCTCGCGCAAGTACGGCAGGAAATCGACGACACCACGGCCGGGGGGCAAGTCGCCATGTTTCTTGCCGTCGCAGTCCGAGATATGGACGTGAATCGCTTTCCCCTTCAGCCGTCGCAGCTCTTCGGGAGCCACGTTTGCGAGGCACAAATGCGAGACGTCGATGTTCGCTTGCAGCGCCGGATGATTCACGTCGTCGATGAACTTCACCATGCGGTCGACGTTGTTCAGCAGCGACAGCGAGAACGGTTCGAGTTCGAGCGCGATCTGCACGCCGAGCTTCTCGGCATGCTCGGCCAACACGCGACAGGTGCGAACGCCGATGGCCCATTGCTCGGCGGGTGGAATCACTTCCTGATTCCAGATGTATTCACCGAGGACCAGCAGCACGTTCTTAGCTTCGAGTTCGTAGGTGAAGTCGAGGTACTGCTTGACTCGGTCGATGTGAAATCGCTGTACGCTCGGATTGAAGTCGATCAGCCCCACCGCCACGCAGCAGATCGAGACAATCGGGAGGCCCGCTTGATCGGCCTCACGCTTGATGAGCTTTCGTTCTCGCACATCAATGTCGAGCGGATCGGCAAAGATGTCGATCGTGTCGAAGCCAAGTTCCTTCGTCTTGCGAATGCCCCACGCGGTCTCGCGTCCGCTTTGAGCCCACGCCGAATTGATCAGTCCGAGTTTCATGGCGGTTTCCTTCACAAGTTATTTTGGACCATCAAGGTTCCGATTGACCACGGAGACACTGAGTCGCAGCGCGGCGAAGCCGTAAATACAAAAGTTTTCGCCACGGAGGAAACACGGATTGAACACGGATCAGGAAACCTTTTTCAAATGCTGAATCCGTGTTTCATCCGTGTTCACTCCGTGGCCCAAAATGCGATTCTTCCATGTCGTGAGCAAGTTCTTGTGGAATCGCGCCATCCCAACCGAGATCAGTTCAATCCCGCGCGTTTCGAGATTGGCGGGCGATCCGTCTAGCGGATGCAACCGCGCCTGGCTAGAGTCCCCGCACTTCGGGCATTGCCCGCCGAATCCAGTGGATGATGAAAGTGATTTCCGCCATCGGACTCGACCAGGTTTGATGGCGTGGAGCTGACGAAAACCAATCGTCAGTCATCTCGTCCTGGATTTTCTGTTTCGCTCGTGATGGCGTTGAACAACGTCGCACGAACAACCGCCACTGGCCGTGACGCGGACTCTCTGTTGAGTCCGAGCGTGGTCCTCGATGACTCCACTTTCAACGAGTCACCCGGCGGACAACTTTTATGGAGAGTGTTTTGACGTTTTCTGAATTGGGACTGGCCGAGCCAGTCGTGTGTGCCGTGACAGCGGCTGGGTACGAAATTCCGACTCCGATTCAGGCACAGGCCATTCCGTTGGTGCTCAACGGCGGCGATGTGCTGGGAGTCGCTCAAACGGGAACAGGCAAGACGGCGGCGTTCGCGCTGCCGGTGCTGCATCGAATGCTGCTCGCGAGTCGGCCGCCGCAAGGTCGCAATGACCGCCGCAAAATTCGCGTGCTGGTCCTTTCGCCGACGCGAGAACTCGCCGTGCAGATCGACCAAAGCTTCGCGACTTATGGTCAAGGGTCCGGATTGCGAACGACCGTCGTCTTCGGCGGAGTCAGTCAATTTCATCAAGTGAAGGCTCTGCGAAACGGCGTCGATATTCTCGTCGCGACGCCGGGCCGATTGCTCGATCTGCGCGAGCAAGGTTTCATCGACCTGCGCAATGTCGAAGTGCTGATTCTGGATGAAGCCGATCGGATGCTCGACATGGGTTTTCTGCCCGCCGTCAAGCAGATCGTCTCTGATATCCCGGTTGCTCGGCAGACGTTGTTCTTCTCGGCCACGATGCCGAACGAAGTCCGCGAACTCGCAAACTCACTGCTGCGAAATCCGCAGCGAGTCGAGATCGCCCCGGTCGCGACGACCGCCGAACGAGTCGCTCAATCGGTCTGCTTCGTCGAGAAGCCAAACAAGGTCCGTCTGCTGCGGCATCTGCTGCGACAAGACGGAGTGACTCGTGCATTGATTTTCACGCGCACCAAGCACTGTGCCGACAAGGTCGCACGGATGTTGGACGACTCGGACTTTAACGCCGATGCGATTCACTCGAACCGCTCGCAGTCTCAGCGGCAGCGAGCGCTCGACAACTTCAAGAGCGGACGGACGAGCATCCTGGTCGCGACCGACATTGCCGCTCGCGGCATCGACGTGGACGGCATCTCGCACGTCATCAATTTCGACTTGCCGATGGAGATCGACAACTACGTTCACCGCATCGGCCGCACCGCTCGCGCGGGAGCCAGCGGCGTCGCGATTTCGTTCTGCGCACCGGAAGACCGAGCCAAGCTGCAAGCGATCGAACGGCTGATCCGTCAGAAGCTCGAAGTTCGCGAACTGCCATCGACTCACGCCACTGAACCGGCGCGTGTGGCTCGCACCGATGATCGACAAGAGTCCGCAGCGCCGGCTGCGATGTCGGTATCGAACATGGCCGCTAAGCCACGACGCGTCTTCGCCGAGAACGCTCCACCGCCACATCCATCAGCCGGGCGTCCGCAGCGTCGCCCTGCAAACGCCAACGGCGATTTCGCCGGCCCTCCCGGCCGAGGCCCCAAAGGCCCTCGCCGATTCGGCAAGCCCGGCCGCTTCGCGTCTTCGGGTCGATAGTCGAATCACGCCGCTAACAAAGTCGTCAGCCCGAACCCTCAACGGTCCGGGCTGATTTCATTTTTGGACGCACGACTTTGCGAAGGAGTAGGTCTCACG
>JAYVQJ010000221.1:0-2598 GCA_043777235.1 Planctomycetia bacterium | reverse complement strand
AGGCATTGGCCGATCTCGCGCTGCCAGATCGGCTCGTGCGGCAGTTGCATGCGGCGGCGGTTCGGCGCGGAGCGACGGAGATTCCTTATGAGCTGCCAACCGTTTCGCCGCGCTTGCTTCAGAAGGTTCGCGAGCGAGTGACGATCCCGCGTTTGAAGTTGCTCGACAAGGTCGTCTCGCCGCAGGACGGCTTCGCGAAGTACCTGTTTGTAGGGGACGGCGAGGGGCGCTTCGAGGCCGTTCGAATTCCGTTGCTGCATCGGCCGGACGATTTGAAATACATCGTCTGCGTGAGTTCGCAGGTCGGTTGTGCTCTGGCGTGTGCTTTTTGTGCGACGGGTCGGATGGGTTTTCAACGCAACCTCGCGACGTGGGAGATCGTCGATCAAGTCACGCAGATTCAAGCGGACTCAGAGCACCCCGTGCGTGGCGTCGTCTTCATGGGAATGGGCGAACCGATGCTGAATTACGATCGCGTGATTCGCGCGGCGCGAATCTTCTCGGAGCCGTGCGGCATGGCGATCAACGCGAAGGCGATCACGATTTCAACGGTCGGAGTCGTGCCAGGTATCCGTCGCTTCACAGCCGAACGGCATCCGTATCGACTGATCGTCTCGCTGACCTCCGCTCGATCCGAGCAACGACAACAACTGCTGCCGATCGAACGGACTTACCCGCTGCCGGAATTGATCGACGCCGTGCGCGAGTACCACGCGGTGACTCGCAAGCGTGTGACCTTCGCGTGGACGGTGCTCGCCGGGATCAACACCAGCCGCGAAGACGCGCGGGCTCTCGCCGAGTTGACCGAGGGATTGCCAATTCTGTTGGACCTGATCGACGTGAACGATCCAACGGGCCAGTTCCAGCGGCCCTCGACGGAAGAAGCCAATGCCTTCCGTGATGCTCTGCGCGACGAATTGAAGATGCCGGTGCAACGCCGTTACAGCGGCGGCCAAGACATCCACGGTGCTTGCGGAATGCTGGCGGCGGTGGAATCGTAAAGTAGACGAGTCACTCCGTGACTCGAACGTTCCGGTCACGGAGTGACCGGTCTACTCGCGAACTTGTTTCACCAGTTTGTGAACCGACGCGGCGATGCGGTCCTCGATGCCGCCCTCCCAGCGGTAGGCAGGCCGGCCGTATTCGAAGAGGTTTGAGCCGCCTTCGTAGCCACCCTCTTCCCACACGCGGCGCGAGGGGATGTACGAGATCATGTCATCCGCATAACCCATGACCCACGTTCCCTCGCCGAACTCCCGTTTGAAGCGGAGCGCGTAATCGACGACGGTCTCGGCTCCCATGCCGATGACGAGCATCTCTTTGCCGAGTCGCCAAGCATGAATCGGATACGGATACGCCGACTCGAACTGGTGGCCGGCGTCGAGCCTCTTCAACAAGCGGCGCGACCAACGGCCTTTGATACCGGTTTCGTCTTTCGACAGCTCGATCAGCTCTTCTCGCAAGACGTTTTTCAAATACGGCAGGTCGATGATCTCGAACGCGGTGCGCAATCCCGACGAGACCGGTTTCAAGGGTTGCTTCAAGGCTTCTTCGACGCCGACGGCGAGCATGTGTCCGTACTTTTCGCACAGCTCGACCTTGCGACGCGGGAGCGGGTTTTGATCGCCGCCGCAGGTGTTGACGAACATCGCTGTCGTGCCGGGATGAGCCTTCTCGATCTCAAGCTGCGCGAAGCCGGGATAGTCGCCGCACCACGTCAGAAAACTGAGCGTCGTCGGATGACAGGCGTAACCGAACAAAACTGCTTCGAGCTTTCCATCTGGCCGAGTCACCGTCAGCACCGGCACCGCATGATCGACCGGCCCGACGAGCGGCGTTCCCTTCGCGATCAAGTCGGGGACGTCCGCCTCGCGGTTGTTGCGGCGATTGACGCCGAACGTCGCCTTGCCTTCGCCAATCGCGAGCGACGCCGGAGCCAGCTTCGACAACGACTCGCCGACCATCGCAACGGTCTTCGTCACCATCTGTGTCGTGTATTCCTCGACGAGCACTTCTTGCTCGGCCTCGACCGGATAGTAGTCGATCAAGTCATCACCAAGCCTCGGCCCGCAATGGTTGTGTGAGAACGTGAACATCACCTGCGTCCGTTCCAGCTTGAACTGCTTTTGAAGCTGCTCGAAAACGCGGTCGCTCATGATTTTCGGCACGCCTTGGAAGTCGCTGGTGATGAGGACCACTCGTTGGCCAGCGTTGTCTTCGAGGGCCAGCGCTTTCATCCACAGATCGTGCAGTTTGCCGTCCGGCGCACGCTTTGAACCGTAGCCGGCGAGCCACACCGATTTCTCCGGCGTGATGACCGCTTTGGCAACGCCCGCTTTCCAACCCGGCTGGTCTTGCGAGAACGCACTCGCATTGCCGAGTGTTGCCGCGATCACGATGACGAGTGCAGACTGCTGAAGAAACTGCCGACGGGTCATGTGTTGAGTCATTTTGGAAACTCCTGCAATGCTCCGATGCTTGGGCTGCGAGGCTGCGGATTGTAGCCTGACTGTACGCGATTCAAATTGAATCGTAGACCGGACGCCATGGCTGGCTAATTTGTGAATCTGCGATGTCTGTAGCCCGACCCCTTGTGGG
>JAYVQJ010000220.1:0-10104 GCA_043777235.1 Planctomycetia bacterium | reverse complement strand
TAGGATGGCCGCCCCCGGCCGTCCTGCCTGATTTCGTTTTCAAATACGGACGGCCGAGGGCGGCCATCCTACGATCCGGTCAGGTTGTATTTCGTCAGCCACTCCTTGAAGGCATCGAGCTTCAAGAACTCGGACGTCTTGCCAAACAACTCCGCATTCAGCGGCGAACCTTCGTTCGGGACGATGACCTTCAAGCCGGTGTCGTACAAATCCCCGTTGGGTGAGCCGTGATCGGGCAGCATCTCTTTGACGGTCTTCTCATCGTTCTGCACGAGCGCCTTCAGCAAGCGGACCCCTTGATAGCCCATCTGATACGGATTCTGGACGACCATCACATCGAGCATCCCTTCGCCCATGCCGACAATCGCGGGTGGATCGGCATCGAAACCGACGATCTTCAACTTCTCACGCGAGTTCAATTGCTTGACCGTGTCAATAATCGCGGGCGTGTTGTACGACCAGATGCCAACCAGCGCCGCCGTGTCGGCGTTGCGATTCAGAGCCTCGCGTACGTTGACTCGCGCGACATCCGCCTTTCCGCCATCGCCCAGATTTTCCGCCGACGTGAACTTGTCGCCGGCCCCTTCGGCAAATCCGCCGACTCGTTCCTTTGCATTCGCAGCAGTCTTCACGCCAACGAAAGTCACATACTTGCCGCCGTCCGGCAGCAGGGTTTTCGTCGCAATCCCCAGTTCGCGGCCCGCCACGATGTTGTCCGTTCCGAGGTAGGCGAAGCGGCTGTCGCGAGCCATCTCGCGATTCACGTCGGAATCAATCGTCACGACCTTGATTCCCGCCTTTTGCAGCCGAGCCATCTCGCGCGGGATGGCCGCGTTCTCGGAATCAACGACGGACAACGCCACACCGGCAATGTCGGTCGCGCCTGCGTACTGCCGCAGCTTGTTGAGTTGCTCGGCGACGTCGAACTTGCCGCGTTCGACGATCACCTGAAATCCGTCCGCTTCGCAGTTGAGTGCTTTCGCAGCGTCTTGTGCTCCTGCCGCGCCGGCGTCCCAAAACGGAGCGTTGCCGTTCGTCAGCACGATGATCCGCTTCAAGCCACCGGACGGAGTTGTCGTCGCGTCACCCAGATCAACCTTTGATCCTTTGTTCGACGGAGCCGAAGAATCGTCCCCGCAGCCGAACAAAACACCAAACAACATCGCACTCACAACAAACCGCAACGCGGCGAAACGATGGAAACGCATGAGAAGACTCCAGTGAGAGGAAGCTTGAATGGGTCGCACGATATCGGGCAAGGGATGTGAATTCAAAGTTGTCGGCGTCACCGTCGTAGACCGGTCACTCCGTGACCGGAATCTTCGAGTCACGGAGTGACTCGTCTACGTTGACGCAAACGCCGCCGTCAGCATCCGACGATAGTCCGCCTCGGAATGCGCGAAGAGTTGCTCGAAGCCAGACTCATCGACAACTCCGCGTTGAAAGCGGCGTTTTTCGAAGATTGGCATCGTCAGTCCGGTGACGGCTTCGACGCCACGACGGACGATCTCACCTTTCAACGCATACAGCCGCGTGTGGTCCCAGTCGGTCAGTTCGATGAACGGGATGCCCTCGGCGACCTCGATGACGTTCGGCAAAGCATACGGGCTGAAGCCGACGAAACCGCACGCGCGAGCCGGAGCCGCCGTGCGGATGTGGCCTCGGCTTTGACCGCCGGAGTACGTCAGCGAGTGCTTGATCGCATCAACGCCCCAGCCTTCCTGATACAGCATCGTGTTGTTGAGCACGCTGCGAATCGTCAGTTCCGGGTTGTCCTCGATCGGATAGTCCTTGAGGTTCTCGTCCCCGCCGTCGCCATCGGTGAGGTATTTCCAATCGGGATATCGCTGACGAATCGCTCGACACAGTGCGAGTGCCATCGTCGCCGATTGCAGGTCGAGCGGCTTGTAGTCTTCGATCACTCGGATCGTCTCAGCAACATCGAGTTCGCGGCTCGGTACGTCGATGACTTCGAGAAACAGGCTAAGGTCGAGTTCGTCGAGGAAGCGTGCCGCTTGCGCAACATCCGGGGAGTGAGCAGTGGGCAGTGGGGAGTGAGGAGTGGCTGAGTCTGCATCACTCGGAACTCGGAACTCGGAACTCGGAACTACGTTGAGCGTGAAAGCCTTCAGCCGCGCCGGAGACTCACCGCGACGCAGCAGCAGGTGATGCAGCACGAGAAACAATGCTCCGCTGTCGATGCCGCCGGAGAACAATACGCCGATCGGTTCGCGGCGGTCGATGTTGTCGAGCCACTTGTCACACTCGGCCGCGAGCGTGCCGATGTACGCCGCGCCGATCTCGTCGAGATTCGTTGAGAGCTGATTCCGTTGCGGAGCGAAGAACCGAGTTAGCGTCGGGCTCGGATCGGGGCAGCCGAGTAGCGCGATCTCCGTCAGATGATGCGCCGGGACCATCCGGGTGTACGATGGATGAAACTGATCGCCGAAGCCTTCTTGCTTCAGCCACGCGGCGATCTCGTCGATTCGCTCGGCGATGATCAGGCACGGGCCTTCGGCTCGCTTCGCCAGAAAGTACCGCATCGGCCGTCCGATCGACCGCGCCAGCCGCACGATGGGGCCGTTCTTCGACCAGAGAGCGAATTGCCCGTCGATCTCGCGGATGCGAGCGGGATCGCCGGATGCGACTCGCGCGGTTGCTTCCTCGACCGACATGTTCAGCAGGACATTCCCCGCGGGATCGAGTAGATCGACGACTCGTTCGACGTAAGCGTGGTGCATGGCAACCTCAACGTGATTGATCGAATTCGACGGCATTCTGTTGGCCGGTTTCGCAGATTACAACTTGTCCGTGAGGCGCACGCGAGCCGCGTGCGGCACCAAAGGAGTCGTGCAATGGTTGAAGAACGCAAAGTTCGTCCGTGGCATTGGGTGATCGTTGGACTGATCGTCGTAGGCGTGGCGGGATTCGTCCTGTTTCGTGACCGGCCAATCGGGAACGAAAACGGCGACGAGCCTGGCGGCCTATCGGTTGCCGATACCCAGCGTGCTCTGGAGCTAAAGAACGACGCGATCGCGTTGATGGAGAACTGGCAGTTCGATCTGGCCGTCGAGAAGTTATCGGAGTTGGAGAAGCTCGTTCCTAACGAACCGCTCGTGCGTCGTAATCGAGCGATCGCAGCGGTGCTCGCCGTCTCGCCCGACGGGATTGACAAGGTTCGCGACCGAGAGGCTTACGACAAGGGTCTCATTCTCGCGGCCGAAGCGGTTGAGAAGTTGTCGAAGGCCGAACCGGAATTGCCGATCGCGCATCTGCTCGCCGCGCGATTGGCCGAGCATCGTGACGACCACCGCAAAGTGGTCGAACATCTGGAGCAAGCGGCCAAGCTGTCGAACGGAGCTGCGGCCTTCGAGGCCGAGGTCTACTTGGCGTCCCAGATGGGACAAGACCCCGACTTGGAAGCTCGCGGCATCGCGGCTCTCAAGCGAGCAGCTCAAGCCAACGCCGATAACCTGTGGGTGCTCAGCCATTTGGTCGTCGCCCAAGCGATCGGCAAGGAGCCGGAAACGAAAGTCACGCTGACTCGCCTGCGCGAAATCAGTCAGCCGTTCGTGGCGTTCATTCAGCAGCATTACCGAGTCAATCTGCTCGACATGCTCGACAAATCCGCTGAGGCGGTCGAGCAACAAAACTGGAGCCTCGTGGCTCGCAATGCTCGGATCATCTCGAACCTATTGCGACCGGAAATTGCCACGAAGCTCGATCTCCGCAAGGTCATCAAACATCCGCTCGAATACGTCGTCTCCGACTTTTCGCCCGAGTGGCAGAAGCAACACGGCGACGCGGCCAAGCAATCGAACGCCGTCACCGCCGCACCCATCGAGGTCACGTTCACGGAAGCTGACGCCGCCGATCAGTTGCCGCCGCTGGCCGGCATCCGCGACGTGAAGATCGCCGACTTCGATCTCGATGGCCGCTGGGACGTGATCGTGCTGCTCAATGGACAAGTCATCGTGTTCGGTCAGTCGGACGATCCGAAGTCCCGTTGGGTGACGCTGTGTGAGGCGGTTGTGCCGAGCGGACTCACGAAACTCGTCGCCGCCGATTTGGATCGCGATTCGGAAGAGACTCCGGACGGTCACAAGTTCATCGGACAACGAACGGCACCGCCGGGCGAGAAGAAAGACGAAATCATCGGCGCGGCGGAATTGGTCGAAGATGCCGACATCGACCTGCTCGTCTACGGCGACGACGGCGTGATCTTTCTGCGGAACGATTACGACCCGGTCGCGAAGACTCGCTCGCTCAAAACGCTCTCGCAAGAGCCGGCGTTCGAGGCACTCCGTAACGTGTTGGCGATCGCTCCCGCCGACATCGACCACGACGGCGATCTCGATTTGATCGTCTCGACCGGATCGGGCATGAGCATCTGGCAAAACAATGACAGCCGCGAACACACCAAGTTCGCCGACATCTCGTCGCGGTCCTCGCTGCCGCCAGCAGAACTCAAGGCGACCGTGTTGCTGCCCGTCGATTGGAACTTCGATGTGCAAACCGACGTGCTCGTGACGGGGCCGGAGGTCGCGAAGCCCGGTTGGCTGGAGAACATCTCGCACGGACGATTGAGGTGGCACGGATTCGAAGGGTTTGACCAAAAACTGGCCAATGCCAATTCGATGAAACTATTAGATTTGCGACACCCCAGTTTGCACTGGGGTGTCATCGCTGCAAGTTCAAGGTCACTGACGCACGTCTTTGAAGTCTCCACCGGCGGCCGATCTGCAGCGAACGTAGGACTCAAGGGAGAATTCTCCGATGGTATGCGGACGTGGGATTTCGATAACGATGGCCGACAAGACCTATTGGGATGGAACGCGACTCACGTGATTCGCTGGCACAGCAATCCGATTCATTCGGACTCCGACCGGTCGTTGGTTTTGGACGTCAAGTCACCAATTTCGCCGCTCATTGCAGACAGCAATCTCCGTAGTGTGGTGACATGTGAAGTCGCCGACTTCGATGCCGACGGCGACGAAGACGTTCTGGTCGTCACCGAACAGCGAGCGGTTTGGATTCGCAACGACGGCGGCAACAAGAACGGTTGGATCGACATCTCCATTCGCGCGGACAAGGACCGCCATCCGCAGCGGGATGCCGAGCGGGCGAATATTCATGGCGTTGGGAGTTGGCTCGAACTGCGCGGCACCGGCTTGCCGGAGTTGCCGGGACGCAAGCAGCACGTCCGCATCGTCGAGGGGCAATCGACGCACTTTGGACTCGGCTCGGCCAAGCAGGTGGATGCGGCGCGGATCGTCTGGACGAACGGCGTGCCGCAAAACATCCTGCGTCCGCGATCGGGCGAGGCGATTGCCGCTCAGCAGTTTTTGAAAGGCTCGTGCCCGTACATTTACACGTGGGACGGCGAGCAATGGACGTTCTTCACCGACTGCCTCTGGGCCGCACCGATCGGCTTGCAACTTGCCGAAGGTGTGCTGGCTCCGGCTCGCGAATGGGAATACCTCAAGATCGACGGCGACCGGCTCCGCGAATCAAACGGCGAGTACCGCGTGATGCTCACCGAAGAACTTTGGGAGGCGGCGTACTTCGACCAAGTTCGCTTGCTGGCCGTCGATCATCCCGCCGACGTCGAGTTCTTCAGCAACGAAAAGGTCGGCCCACCGAGCATCTCCGAATTCAAACTGCATCCGGTTCGGCAACGCCGCTCGCCCGTTGCTGCTCACGACCATCGCGGCCGAGACGTGCTCGGCAAGTTGGCGAAGCGCGACGACAACTACCTCCGCGCGTTCGACAAAGTCATCCAACAAGGTCTGACCGAAGAGCACTTCATCGAACTCGACCTCGGCGAGTTGGAAGACGCGAAGAATGTGATGTTGTTCCTGACCGGCTGGATCTTCCCAACCGACACGTCGATCAACGTCTCGCTGTCGCAGAACCCAGATCGCAAAGGCCCGAAGCCGCCGTCGATTTGGGTTCCCACCGAATCGGGCGAATGGCGTGAAGCGATCCCGTACATCGGCTTCCCCGGCGGCAAAACGAAAACGATCGCGGTCGATGTGTCAAAGTTGCTGGCCGAGAGCCGTAGGCCGAAAGCCGATGGCCGTGATCCTTTTTCCTTCCGCATTCGAGTCGTCACGAGCATGGAACTCTACTGGGACGAGATGTTTTTCACGGTCGATGAACCGCCGCTCGAACACACGCTCACTGAGTTGCCTCTGGTGAGTGCCGATTTGCAGTTCCGAGGTTGTTCCGCGCGTCTTCCGCATCCTGAGTTCGGTCCCGAACGCTACGACGCCGCGCAAATCACGAAAGAGCCGCAGTGGCCACCGATGGGAGGCAAGTTCACTCGTTACGGAGACGTCACCGAGTTGCTGAACGACTCCGACGATCGGCTCGCCATTCTCGGAGCCGGAGACGCCGTGACGATCCGCTTCCGAGCCGATCAAGCACCGAAGTTGCCTCCCGGTTGGAAGCGCGACTTCATCATCCACAACGTCGGCTACGACAAAGACGCCGACCTCAACACGATCTACGGCCAGTTCGTCGAACCGCTCCCGTTCCGAGCGATGCGCGGCTATCCCGATCCGACGGGAGCCGAGTTTCCGGACTTGCCCATTCACCGCGCCGATCAACGCCGCTTTCAGACGCGAGAACAAAATCGCAAAGCGTTTTGGCTGGGCAAATAGCGACCGCCCTGGAGTGCGGTGGCTCGACACCGCCCTCCATTCATGTGCCAAGACCCAACCCATTTTTCAAGACTCACGAACGGTGAGACGCATTTGGAAGGGCCGAGCTTCTGCACCATCGTGACTCTCCCCTTCTTGAATGGAGGGCTCCGTCAAGCCGGAGCACTCCAAGGTATCACCGGCCGAACGAGAGCAGTTCATTCATCTGCCGGTCGTTCAACGGGATGACGGTGCCCGCCAGCGGAAGTGTCGGCACGAGCCGTGCCACGATCGCCGCCGACAACTCCTTCAGTCCCGTGCGTTGCAACGAGGAAACTCGGATCGCATTCGTCGGCAATGACTGGCCCCAGGCATCCGGCAAGTCGGCTTTGTGCGCGACGATGAGCGCATCAGGCCACTCGGCCAGCAATCGCCGATCGTCCGCGTGTGGCGGCTCGCTGATGTCGATGAGCAGTAGCCGTGCATCGGCGTTGGCGAAAGCATCGCGAGCCTTCGCAATGCCGGCCGCTTCGAGTTCGTCCGTTGAGCCTCGTTGCCCGGCTGTGTCGCTCAGCCGGATCGCCCAGCCATCGAGCACGGTGTCCGCCGTGACCACATCGCGCGTCGTTCCCGGTTGATCGAATACGATCGAACGTTCAAAACCAACCAGCGCGTTGATCAAGCTCGATTTGCCAACGTTCGGCCGCCCCGCGAGCACGACTTCCCAAGGCCGAGTGAGATGCTGCCCAAAGTTCGCCCACGCGAGAATCTCGTTGACCCGCACGGTGGCTTGGTCGCGCTGCCCGGCGTTGGCCAGTTCGGTCAACATCGCGATCGCTTGCTCCATTCGTCCCGCTTGAGCCGCGATCCATCCGGCCGCTCGCAGAGTTGTCGCTCGCGAAAGCACGTCGGCAAATTCGCATTCGCCCACGCCACGCTCCGCTTCGAGCTGCGACCGCCAATCGACGATCTCGCAACTGAGGTCCGCGAGGTCGGCCAGAATCCTCCGCACCGCCGCATCGCCGCCGTGACAGTGAATCTCGAAGGCATCCAATTGAGTACGGCAGACAACAACATCCTCGGCCGCATTGCGTCCCCACTGGCCGAAGCAGATTTGTTGCTCGGACATCGCCAGCAGCGGACGTCCGCTGGCAGCGTGAAAGATCCCGTTGAGACCCTCGGACAGTCTTTCGAGATCTCCGCGCACACGAACCGTCGCCACGGCCCCTCGGCCCGACGGCGTCCACACAGCAGCGGTGAGAAAATCGTTTGACATGACTGCGGATGCTGGAGGATTCCCAGGCTGAGTCAAGTCACCTCGAATCCAAGACTCTTGCTGAACTCCGGGAATCGACTTAGATTCCTGGAATGAGCATCGTTTCCAAACTCTCTGGCAAGAATCAGACGACGATCCCCAAGGCGATCGTCCAGGCGTTGCAGATCAAGCCGTCGTCATTGCTGGTCTATGAAATCGAAGCGGACGGTCGCGTGTTGCTGACGAGCAAGTCGGCCACGTTTGAAGAATTGGCGAGTGGTTTTCCTGCCAAGAGGCGGCGGAAGGCCGTCACGGAGACTGAAATCCAAGCCGCCGTCCGTGAAGGGGCCGTTCGCCGATTCAAAAAGGCGGTGCGATGATCGGGTTGGATACCAATGTGCTGGTGCGGTATCTGACGCGCGATGACGAGTCACGATTCCGCGCGGTGATGAAACTCCTGTCCCGGAAAGGGGCGACGTTCTTCGTTCCCGATCAAGTCCTGGTCGAACTGGATTGGGTGCTCTCTCGAGTTTATGGCTGGACTCGCGAAGAGATCGTCGATTCATTCGCTCGATTGTTGACGGTTCACAATCTCGAATTTGTCGATGAGGGGCGTCTCCGAAGCGCATTGAGGGCCATTCGGCAAGGGGCGGATCTGTCCGATGAATTGATCGTGGCTGATTGTCACGAGCATGGATGCCGCGAAATGGCGACGTTCGACGCGGATCTGGCCAAACGGCATCCGAAGTTTGTCTTGATCCCTCGCGAATGAATCGACTGCTCACGAGGACCGCGAGAGTTGCATGTTTCGCCCCATCGCGAGATTCTGGCGGAAATATGGCGAATGTCTGGTCGAGAAAATTCACGAACTCAGTGAGGAAACCATGCCCAACATGCAACGGCTGTTGTGGGGATTGATGTGTTTGGCAGCGATGACGATGACGGCTCAGGCCGAGAACTGGCCGGGCTGGCGCGGGCCGCGCGGGGATGGGTCCAGCGAAGAATCCAAAGTGCCGGTCGTTTGGAGCGAGACGGAGCACGTCGCGTGGAAGGTCAAACTTCCGTACTCCGGGCATTCGTCGCCGATCGTGTTTGGCAACCGCGTGTTTCTGGTCGGAGCCAACACCGGCGAGCAGCCGAGCCGCGTCCTGGTCTGTCTCGACTTCGCGAGCGGCAAGCTGCTGTGGGAGACAGTCGTCGTCGAGACGCCGCTCGAAATGAAACATCACCTCAACAGTTGGGCCAGCGGCACGCCGGTGACTGACGGTGAGAAAATTTACGTTTCGTTTCTCGACCAGAAGGACATGCTGGTCGCGGCGTATGACTTCGACGGGAAGCAGCTCTGGCAGACGAAGCCGGGAGTTTTCAAATCGGTCCACGGATTCTGTTCGTCGCCGGTGGTGTTCCAGGATTTGCTGATCGTCAACGGCGATCACGACGGCGAGTCGTATCTCACGGCATTGAAGCGATTGGACGGTGCGACCGTTTGGAAGACGCCGCGCGAGTACAAGACGCGCAGCTACTGCACGCCGATCATTCGCGAAATCGACGGCCGCACGCAGATGATGCTCTCCGGCAGCAAGTGTGTCGCCAGCTACGACCCGCTCACCGGCAAGCAGCTTTGGATGCTCGACGGCCCGACCGAGCAGTTCGTCGCGTCACTGGTCTACAACAAAGGTCTGATCTTCATGACCGGCGGTTTTCCCGATCATCACATCATGGCGATCGACCCGCGCGGCAGCGGCAAGATCACCAACGCCTCGCATGTGAAGTGGCACTACAAAAAAGCGGACTCCTACGTCCCGTCTCCCATTGCGTGCGGTGATTATTTTCTGATTGTCTCCGACGGCGGCATCGGTACTTGTTACGCGGCAGAGTCCGGCGAGATTCAGTGGCAAGAGCGGCTCGGCACGCATTACTCGGCATCGCTCGTGACGGCGAATGGACTCGTCTATTTCTTGGACGATCACGGCTTGATGAAGGTCATCAAGCCGGGGCCGACCCTCGAAGTCGTCGCCGAGGACACATTCGCCTCGCCAGCGATTAGCCAAGGACGAATGTTGATCCGTGGAACGGACTCGCTGTATTGCATCGAATAGTTTGGGAGCCTGTAGTTCGACTGTCTGACTTACCGTAGGGTGGGACAAGCGGCGCTTCGCCGCGCCGGCCCACCAGATATTTTCAGCGGGCTTTCTGGTGGGCCGG
>JAYVQJ010000219.1:0-10108 GCA_043777235.1 Planctomycetia bacterium | reverse complement strand
TGCCGAGTAGACCCAGCCCATGCGGACTTCAGAAATCCCAAGTTGCTTGATGAAGATTTCATTTCCCACCACCGCGAAGCCCTCGCGGTTGAAATGCCCCAACGCTGCGTAACCCATCAACAACAACACGACTCCCCAACGAGCAACGGGAGACGGCGAACTCGCGGCGGATGTGCTGGTCATGGGTATTGGGTTCCTCGAACTTTGGTAACACTTTCGCCGAATGGCGAAGACGCCATGTAGGACGGCCTTCCCAGGCCGTCGTGTGGCGTGGTGACGTCACGACGGCCTGGGAAGGCCGTCCTACGCCCTCCGGATCGCCTAAATTGATTTTCAGCCGACTCGATACTCCACAGCCAAGTGTTCCGGGAACCGGTAACCGATTCCCGGTCGATTCGGAAATTCGATCGCTCCGTTTTTTACGGGCAGGCCGGCCTCTTGCAGTTCGCGGCGGAGCGGCGAATCAAAGACTTCGGCAGGAGCGAACTCAATGAACGGCGTGATCGGCGAATAGGCCGCGAGATGCACCGACGCCGCGCCGAGGATTTGCGTGGACCAATTGCCGGGGCAGACGAGTGCTCCGCGAGGCACGGCCAGATCGACGATCCGTTTGGCTTCGGTCAAGCCGCCGCAGGTCGTCATGTAGGGCTGCATCACCGAGACCTTGCCGCGATCCATCATGTCGAGAAACTCCCAGCGCGTGACGCCGTGCTCTCCCATCGCCAACGGGATCGACGTCAGCTCGGCCAGCCGAGCATACGGCTCCGGCGAATCGACCGGGAACGGGGTCTCGAAGAAGAAGATGTCCAACTCTTCCAACTCGCGGCAGATCCGAGCAACCGTCGGCACGTCGTTGAACAGGTAGCCGACATCGACCATCAAGGTCAGCTCCGGTCCCAGCAGCTTTCGAGTTCGCCGAGCCAGTTCCACAACGTCCTTCGGCGACGACATCATCGGTTCGACTTTGAACGCTCGATAACCGAGTTCGAGCAAGCGTTCGACTCGCCGCGTCTGCTGAGCGAACATTTCTTCGCCACCCCAGACATCGGACACGATCGTGCAATACGGCACGACGCTGTTTTGCCGAGTCTCCGAATGCGTTTGAAACACCCCGCGCTGCACGCCGCCGAGCAGTTGCCACACCGGTTGTCCCAACGCCTGCCCGTAGATGTCCCACACGGCGACATCCAGCGCACCGAGAATGATGATCTCCCAACCGCGGCGATTGGTGTGAATCAACGAATCCCAAACGTGCTGCCAGAGCCGCTCCGGATGCGTGATCTCTTGGCCGATCAGCAGCCGGCCGAAGTGCGTATCCGGCCCGCCAACCGTCGCCTGCACGACTCCCGGAGGGACACGAAAGACTTCTGAAAAGCCGCTCAGGCCATCGTCGGTATGCACTCGCAAACAAGCGAGCGGTTCGACCCCCCCTTTGTCCGGGTCAACCTCCGGGCCGTCGCCGATGACAAACGTTTCCAGTCGAGTGATCTTCAACATGCCGCTCCGAAACTGCATTCCGCTCAGTCAAAAAACATGTCCGGGGCCTCACGGCCGCCGGCTCGCCAAGAGAGTTGTGCAACTATTCGACAACGATCAGATCACGACGGCATCGCGACAGCAACTCACAACCGGTTTCCGTGACGAGCACGTTGTCGATGATTCGCGCGCCGAGGCGTTCGTCTCCGATGAAAACGGGAGGCTCGACGGTCACGACCATGCCGGCCTGTAACGTGTAGGTGCTGCCGCCGAGCATGTGCAGCGGCTCGCCCCACGTCGGCGGAAATCCGGGAGCGAGTCCGTATCCCGTCGTATGAACGCGGCAATGATCGAGTCCCGCGTCGGCGATGACTCGCTTGGCCGCTTCGTGCGGAACGACGGCGGAGACTCCCGCGCGAATCTCGGTCATGCACGCATCGGATGCTCGGCGGACGAGATCGTACAGCTCGCGCATCCGCGAGGTCGGCGGCCCCAGACAAAACTGCCGGCCGATCGTCGATGTGTATCGCTTGAAGGTCGCTCCGTATTCAACGTTGCCGAAGTCGCCAACTCGCAGGCGTCGATCGGTCGGTGCTCCGTGACTGAAGCAAGAACGTTCGCCCGACACGAGATTGATCGGACTCGCAGCCAACCCGCTGCCCGACGTCAGCAACGAATGATAGACCTCCCCCGCGATCTCCAATTCGCTGCGGCCTGCCTTGAGCGAGTCGACGAAGACGTTCATCGCGGTGTCCGCAATCCGGCTGGCTTGGCGAATGTACGACAGCTCGGTCGCGGACTTCACCAGCTTCAGGTTGTGAACCAAGTCGGTGGCCTCGGCGACGAGAGCCTCACCGAGAAGTTGTTTCAGTCGGACGTAATGATGCGGATGCAGGTAGTAAGCCGGCACTTCAATGCCAACGCGAGCGTGCAGTAAACCGAGCGACCGAGCCAATCGCTCGAACGCGGCGACCGGGTCTTCGATCTCGCCTCCGCCCCAGCCGACGATCTGATCGACGAGCGCATCGTCGCGGAATTCGTCTCGTTCTCCGGCACGAGTCAGCACGCTCAGTGGTCCTGGCTGAGCCGAAAGCAGCAGGCATTGAAACTCTTGATAACTCTTCGCATCCGATCCGGTCAGCCAGTGAATCGACACCGGATGAAACAACACCAACCAATCCAGCCCGGCCTGTCCCATCGCCTCGCGCACACGCGATCGTCGCGACGAAAACTCTTCGGCCGTGAAATCATGCTTCGACATCGGAACCCCAAACTAACCCGCAGCGTCAGCGAGGGCGAACGTAGCAACGACCTCGTTCTGAAACAGAGCCGTGGGGCCGCTCGCCCTCGCTAACGCGTCGGGGTGGTGATTTACGAATACAGCGCCGTCAGGCGACTGAGCGACGTCTCGAATTTCGGCAGCAGCTTTTTGTAGAGCTTCGTGTGTTCGGCGTTCGGTTCGACGCGATCGGTGAGTTCGACGTACTGAGCCAGCAGTTCGCCAAGTTCGACCTTGTCGCCGGCTTCGCGACGAGCCATCAGCAGCGCGAGGTACGCGGCACCGCGAGTCGCGGCTTCGTCGGCGTTCTGTGGCTTCGCGACCGGGACACCAAAGACGTCGGCGATGATTTGCGGCCAGAGCGTGTTGCGCGAACCACCGCCGCTGACCACGATTTGATCGAGAGATTTCAGGCCCATCTCCGCAAAGCCGACTCGCAGCGTGAGGCTCGTCGCTTCAAGACTCGCGCGGGCAAGCACTCCCGCCTTGAACGCGGCGGCGTCGGAGGTGACATCGCCGCCGGCCGAACGCTTGCGGTCGCGGAAGCCAAGGAACGATGCAAACGCGGACGGCTGCTTGAAGACCCCTTCACCCTTGTAGAACGGCAGAGCCAACACACCATCGCAACCCGCGGGGACTTTTGCCGCTTCACTCGTCAGCCAGTTGCGAACGTCATCCTTTGACGTCTTCTTGCCGAGCCACTGCGCACAGTCGAGGAAGCAATCGACGAGTTCGTCGTAAACAACGCAGCCGCTGGTCATGCAGGTCATCAGCAGATGCCGGTTGTCGGCCGTGCGAAACGAATCGACGAGACCCCGCTTCTTCAGCACCGGCTGACTGCCGACCGCATTGAACACGACCGAGTTGCCCAGCGAGATCGACGCTCGGCCATCCACGCAGCCGGACGCGACCATGCCGATCGGTTGGTCTCCTTCGGGATACGCAACCGGAATTCCTTCGGGTAAGCCGAGCAATATGGCAGCGTGAGCATTCAACCGGCCGAGCACTTCGCCCGCCGCGCCGACTTTCGGAACTCGCTTGCGCAGCTCGCGGTCGATCGTGTCGAGCTTGCTGTTGCCGAACTGACCCTTGCGATCGAGCTGACCGAACATGCCGCTCCCTTCGCCGGGACCGACACCGAATTCTCCGGTCAGCGTGAGAGCCACGAACGTGCTCGGCACGCAGACGCGCTTGACGGTCTTCTTCCAGACTTCGGGATGATTCGCCGCGAACCAACGGATGCGAGACGCGGTCATCCGCGCGGCAATCGGTTCGCCGAGTTCCTTCGACAGCTTGCGACCTTCCTTCTCACCGCGCGGGTCGTCCCACATGATCGCGCCGGAGAGCAACTCGCCAATCTCCCCTTTTTCGACTGGATGATTGTGCTCGTTGAGTACCACCAGAGCGTGCATGTGGCCGCCGATGCCGATGCCGACAATCGAATCGGATTCAACCGCCGCAGCCTTTCGCAGCTCGGCCATCGCCACCGGAATCGCTTTGATCCAGTCGCGCGGGTCTTGTTCTTTCCAACTCGGATCGGCCAGTCCCTGCAAGTTTCCATACGACGCAGAACCGAATCCCGCCATCCGGTTCTCGTGCGGATTGAACAATCCAACGGTCAGTCCGCCGGTTCCAAAATCAAATGCCAACACACGCGCTCGTGAGTCCGAAATCTGCATGATCGGTCGCCTCGTCTGAAGAAGTTCATCAAGCTGGAGAAATTTCGCGACTGAGTTTAGCAATCGAGCAATCGGTCGCTAAGTAGACCCACGGAGAAAGTAGACCAGTCACTCCGTGACTGGACTCTTCGAGTCACGGAGTGACTCGCCTACTTTCTCTGCGGGTCTACTTAGCCCTGGCAGAGAATCTGCGGACGCCATCACTCGTCGGCCGTGTCATCATCCACGACGGCGACCGCTGGCTGGGCTTCGAGAGCCGCCTCCAACTGAGCCATCTGACGGTACGCACCGAATCCGCGAAACATCGAGAACAGAGCGTATCCGTGAAACCCGGCGCTCAAGAAATCGCCGAGCAGCAGATAGGCCAGTCCATCCAGCAGGTACAAGCCCATGCCGATGCCAAAGACCCAGAGCAGTCGCTTGCGAGAAAGCCAACCGAACAAAATCACGACCACGGCCACGCACAGTGAGAAGCCAATCGCAATCCCCATCGCCAGCGTCGCGGTTTCTGGATTTTGCTTGCCAATTTCCTGAGCGATCGCATCGACGATCGCGGTGACAGACAGCCCAATGATGAAGTGACGATCCGCGCCGCCATGTGCCATCGCGGTATTCACCAGCGACAGAGCCGCGATCCAAAAGAACCAGTTGGCACCGATATCGCCGGCTCGCTTCAGAGCGGCATACGCCTCGCCAATGCGGTTCGCGACTTCGTTTGGATCGGATTCAACAGAGGCATCGGCCGGCTCAGCAGGTTCAGACATGTTTGAATTCCACGGTGACGAGATTTCTGATCGGAGACAGGTGAAACCGAGTCTATCCCGCGATCAGATTTCCGCCAGCCAAGCGTCTGATGTCATGTCTCTTCCGATGGCGGTGACGCAGTGGATTTCGAGTGACTCGGCTTTCGTAAGAAGTGCGGGGCCTCGAAGGAGGCCGGTGGCTCGCCAGTCGCTTCGAGCAAGCACAAGCTGCGCGGCATGTTCTCCGGCTTGTCCTCGATGCGTGAGATGTCCGCACCGAGATAATTCAGTTTGCGTTCGAGGTGCTCATAGCCGCGATCGAGATGATAAATGCGTTTGACGACCGTCTCCCCTTCGGCCGCGAGTCCCGCGAGAACCAGCGCGGCGCTGGCTCGCAGATCGGACGCCATCACGCACGCGCCGCTGAGCTGCCGCACTCCGCTGATGATCGCGCTCGGACCTTCGCGACGGATCGTCGCTCCGAGTCGGACCATTTCGGCCGCGTGTAAGAAGCGATCGGGGAAGACCTTGTCCGTCACGACGCTGATGCCGTTTGCCAGACAGAGCAGCGCCATGAACTGGGCCTGCACGTCGGTCGGCAATCCAGGATAAGGGAGCGCGGTAGCATCGACGGATTTCAGTTCCAGCGGCGCATCCACGCGAAGGACCGGCTGTTCTTGAAAGACTTCCAAAGCCTCGACGGCTGCGGACGTTCGGAGACTCTCGCCGAGTGAGTTGGTTCCATCATCGGCCTCCAGCGACCCGATCAGCGCGTCGATCGCGTTGAGACGTTCGAGCGGCGTCGGCGAGTCATCGGTCAAGTCGATACGGACACCGATCTCGCGCAACTTCTCGACGACGGCGGTGAGATGGTTGAGATTCACGTTTTCGAGTTCGACGCAACCGCCAGTGATCGCGGCAGCAACCATCAGAGTCGCGGCTTCGATCCGATCGGGAATGATGCGATGTTTGACGCCAGTCAGCCGATCGACTCCTTCGATGCGAAGAAACGGCGTACCGAGTCCCTCGATCTTGGCACCCATCGCGTTGAGCAGATTGCCGAGGTCGATAACTTCCGGCTCGCACGCGGCAGCCTCGATGATCGTCTCGCCTTCCGCGAGCACCGCTGCGCTCAGCACATTGCAAGTGCCGGTCACAGTGCTGCCGAACGGGCCGCCGAGATAAATCCGGTTGCCGTGCAGTCGCTTGACCTCGGCAACGACATAACCGCGCTCGACCCGAATGTCGGCACCGAGCGCGCGCAGTCCTTTGAGATGCAGCTCGATCGGCCGGTCGCCGATGTTGCAGCCACCAGGCAGCGACACGCAGGCTCGACCGCGTCGCGCGAGCAGCGGGCCGAGCACACAGAAGCTGGCTCGCATCTTCCGCACGAGTTCATAGTCCGCGATGACCGGCCGCTGATCGACAACTTCCATCGACAGCGAACGATCCGCTCGACGCTCGATCTTCATGCCCAACGTGCGGAGCAGCTCTGCCAATGTCGTGACGTCGACCAGATTCGGCACGTCATGCAGCACCGTTTGACCGTCGGCTAGCAACGCCGCTGCCATGATCGGCAACGCGGAGTTCTTGGCACCTTCGACGCGCACGCGCCCGGCCAGCGGCTTCCCGCCGCGAATCACGAACATGTCCATCCTTGGACCTCTTGCTGATGCGAAATCTTAAATCGCAGATTTCAAATCTCAAATTCCAACCAGATCGGCGCGGCTTCTACCCTTTTCGGGTGGCTCGGACAACACGAGGTTGCTTGGCCAAATCCTTGAGCACGGCGATGTCGTCGTAGTTGCCGTTGGCAGTCAGCAGTTGCGTGACGGAGTCGGCTTGTTCGCCGCTGATTTCGATCAGCATTTTCCCTTGCGGAGCCAAATGCTGCGGGGCATCGGCAATCAAACGGCGGATCACGTCCAAGCCGTCGGGACCGCCGTCGAGCGCTGAACGAGGCTCGTGCAGACGGACATCGGCCGAGAGTGTTTCGATCTCGGCGGACGCGATGTACGGCGGATTGCTGGCGATCAGATCGAACTGCTCGCACGCCGACAGTGGTGCGAAGAGATCGCCGCACAGCCAACGAACGCGATCTCCAACATTGTGCTTGTCCGCGTTCGCTCGCGCGATGACGATCGCGGTCGCCGACAGATCAATGGCCGTGACAACTGCATTCGGACAGTTGACTGCCAACGAAATCGCGATGCAGCCGGAACCGGTGCCGATATCGAGCACTCGCGGCGCGGGTTGCTGTTTCAAAACTTCGATCGCATCGACAACCAAAGTCTCGGTGTCGGGACGCGGGATCAGGACGTCCTTCGTGACATGGAAATCGAGACTGAAAAACTCGCGATGCCCGACGAGATATGCGACTGGCTCAGCAGCCGCTCGGCGTTTGACGAGGTCACGCATCGTGGCGCGTTGAGTATCGGTCAGCGGCTCGTCGTAGTTCGTGTAGAGCTGAATCCGCGGACAACCTCGCGCGTGAGCCAGCAGGATTTCCGCATCGAGTCGCGGCGATTCGCTGCCGTTCGACTTCAGATGCGGGATCGTCCATTCCAGAATTCGCCGCACCGTCCAAACATCTCCGGCAGGAGTCGGCGGTGTGACGGACATGCGGCGGGCCTTTGGTTGCGTTGCGTGGCCGAGTGAAAAGTAGACGGGTCACTCCGTGACCCGAATTCCGGTCACGGAGTGACCGGTCTACGATTGGGGATTGATACCCTTCAGGCGTTCGTTGCGATCGAACTCAAGCATCTGGCTGATGAGTTCATCCAATTCGCCCTGCATGATCTTGTCGAGCTTGTACAAGGTCAGGCCGATGCGGTGATCGGTCAGGCGATTCTGTGGGAAGTTGTAGGTGCGAATGCGCTCGCTGCGGTCTCCGGAGCCGATCAGTGTGCGGCGTTGATCGGCTCGTTCCGAGTGCGCTTTCTGCTGTTGCTGTTCAAAGATTTTGCTGCGGAGCAGACGCTCGGCCTTCGAGCGGTTCTTGTGCTGGCTCTTCTCGTCCTGGCATTTGACGACGATGCCGGTCGGAATGTGTGTCAGGCGGACGGCGCTTTCGGTCTTATTTACTTTTTGGCCACCGGGGCCGCCGGCTCGCATCGTGTCCATGCGGACGTCTTCGGGACGGAGTTCGACTTCGACATCTTCGACTTCTGGCAGCACTGCGACGGTGGTCAAACTGGTGTGAACTCGGCCTTGAGCTTCCGTTTCCGGCACGCGTTGCACGCGATGTCCGCCGCTCTCGAACTGCAATTGATGGAAGCAGCCCTCGCCGGTGACGGAGAACGTGACCTCTTTGATCCCCCCCATTTCGGCCTCGCTGAGGTCGAGTAGTTCCATCTTCCAATTGCGCGTGCCGATGAACCGCGTATACATGTCGAGCAAGTTGCGAACGAACAACGCCGCCTCTTCGCCACCGGTGCCGGCTCGAATTTCAAAGATGCACGAGCCGCGCGTCACCGAATCGCCGGCGGTCAGAATGTCTTCGAGTTCGGCTTGCAGCGTCGTGAACTTCGGCTCGACTTCCACCAATTCGGCTCTCGCGTAATCGCGAGCCTCGTGGTCCGACTCGTCGTAGATCATCTGCTTGATGTCGGCGACTTCTTTTTCCAACCGATTGAACTCGGCCACCGAAGTGGCCACTTTGCGCAGGCCACCATGTTCGCGCTGCAAGGCCAGCATCCGGTCCACATCCGCGAGCACGGCCGGGTCTTGCAGATTTCGCTCGATCTCCTCGAAGCGTTGCAGTTTGGCTTGCAGGGTGGGATACATGGCTCTCTTCAAATCCGTGAAGTGTGGCGAATTCCGAGACTCAAAAAATCAGAGGACGAATCTTTCCTGAGCGGCCGTGTTCTCACGGCGACGGCTCAGGAGAGATTCGTCCTCCCGATGTTGAGTCAATCGGAAATCAGACACGCCCTGGCCGAGTGCGTCTGACGGTCGCTAATTGGCTCCCTTGACCTTCCAGTTGTACTTCTTGGCAAACTTCTCGACGCGACCGGCGGCGTCCACGAACTTCATCTGACCCGTGAAGAACGGATGGCACGCCGAGCAAATATCGACGTGCAACTTGGCCAAGGTGCTGCGCGTCTTGAACTCCGATCCACAGCTACAGTGGACCGTGACTTCTTGGTATTTGGGATGAATGCCCTCTTTCATGGCGACGCCTGAGACCTTCACAAATGACGAGAAAACGGCCGAGCGGCCACTTCGGCCGACAATCAAGGGGGCGGAGTCTATGGAGGCACCCTGGAATCGGCAAGTTTCGGCCGGTGAGCCGTCAGGGCGGGTAGTGGTACAGTTTGGAAGTCGTGTCGCAAAATGCCGCAATGCGGCTGAAGATTGAACATACCCGATAGTGTGCCGCGAAGAGTCGGCAGTCAACCTCTCAGACTAGACGTGCCCTAATGAAGATAGTTGCGATGCGCAAACACTCGGCGCGGATCGGCAGACAAGCCCCGAACTTTGTGCCGCTCGTTCGGGTCGCGATGATGTCGCCTATTTCAATTTCTGCTGGCGGTCGCGACAAAAGGATGCATCGAACTCGGGTCGATTGCCTCAGACTGCCACGATGAAAGCCGGACACACAACGACGCGGTGGGATATGGATGATCGGTACGATGCCGTGATGGCCTGAAATGACACAGCCCAGTTAACCGCTGACTGTCACGCCCGTTATCGGCACGACGCTCTGCTGGCCAACAGCCAACACCGTCTACTATTACGTGTTCGGCCCCTTGCGAAGCCGCGTGACATAGTCGATTCGCGTCTGCATGTTTACAGCAAATGCTTTGAGCAATACGGCTTCGCCTTCGCTGTCAGGGCCAGCGTCCACTAACGTTGTTCGCCGGTTAGGACTTGCGACAGGTCATCAAAATCCCAACCGCAGCTTCGGCGTTTCATGGCGATACTTCCGG
>JAYVQJ010000218.1:0-2603 GCA_043777235.1 Planctomycetia bacterium | reverse complement strand
CTTGAGCAGGACGTCATCGGAGCACGACTGCTGGCCGAGTTATCGAAAGAGACCGAATTCGACCAGGCGATCGCCAGTTCAGCAGACCAACTCGTGCGTCTGGCGCAGGAAGCCTTGGAGGAAGATCGCGCAGGTCTGACGCAGGAATTGAATCCGGAGCGACTATGAACTCGCGCACGACGCGGCGGTTTCGAGAGTTGTTCACACTCCTGCCCGTCGCTGCTCAACGACAAACGAGAGACGCCTACCGGCTGTTCCAGCACAACCCACGGCATCCCGGACTGCATTTCAAACAAGTTCACCCATCCCCGCCGATCTATTCAGCACGAATCGGAATTGGCTATCGAGCCGTCGGAGCGAAGGAAGCAAACTCGATTGTCTGGTTTTGGGTCGGATCGCATGCCGAATACGACCAACTCTTGAAACGACTTTAGGCGCTAACGCTCGATGTTGTGTCGAGCCCGCGAATCAACCGCGTTCACGCAGCGGCACGAACGCTCTTGGCGGAGGTCCGACGTATTTGGCTCGTGGAGTGATGAGACGATTGGCTTGTTGCTGTTCGAGGATGTGCGCCGACCAACCGGCGACTCGCGCGGCGGCGAAGAGTGGTGTGAAGAGTTCCGCATCGAGGCCGAGCATTCGATACAGCCGCGCGGTGGGCCAATCGACGTTCGGTCGCAGTTGCTTCCGCGACCACATCTCGGCTTCGAGGGCGTCGGCGATCTCTTCGAGGCTGCGTTGCTCGGAAGTTGTCGCGAGATCGCGGCAGATGTCTTTGAGGACGACAGCACGCGGGTCGGGGCGGTCGCGGTAGATGCGATGGCCGAAACCGGGAAGCCGGCGTTTCTTGGCGATCGCATCGCGCACGAACTTGTGGGCTTGGGCGGGCGACTCGACCGACAGCAGCAAGTCGAGCACGTCTTCGTTCGCTCCGCCGTGCAATGGACCTTTCAAGGCTCCGACGCCGGCAGTGATCGCGGAATGCAAATCGGAACCGGTCGAGGCGACGATTCGCGCGGTGAACGTTGAGGCGTTGAATTCGAGATCGGCGTAGCAGATCAGCGATTGTTCGAGTGCTCGCTCGTCGCGTGCGGACGGAATCTCGCCAGTGAGCATCGCTAGGAAGTTACCGGCGAAGCTCAGTTCCGGATCGGAGTCAATCAGCTCGAAGCCGCGAGTCAGCCGATGTCGCGCGGCGATCAGGATCGGGACTTGTCCAAGCAAACGAATCGCTTTGCCGAGATTCGCAGTGTCGTCTGTTTCGTTGGCTTGCTCATCGAAATGAGCGAGCGCGCTGACGGCCGTGCGGAGCGCGTCGATCGGGGGAATGTGCAGCGGGATTTCATGCAGAAGCTGAATGACCGCGGGCGGGACTTCGGCGGCTTCGGCCAGGATTGCTCGGAAGTCGGCGAGTTCTTCTTGGCTGGGAAGCTCGCCGTGCAGCAACAGATACGCAACTTCGGTGTAGGTCGCTTCGCGGACGAGGACTTCAATCGCGTAGCCGCGATAGTGCAGTCCTTCATCGAGCGTGCTGATGGCGGTCTCGCCCGCGATGAGTCCGTCGAGTCCGGCCTGGTTCTGTTTCATGGCGATTTCATCAGTAACCCGAAGCGTGAGCGAGGGAAGGGAACGCTTAGGAAAGCTTCAATGATCGTCACTTGGAGCGTTCGCCCTCGCTAACGCTTCGGGTTTCATTGCGGCGGTCAATAGTGCGGCGGCTTCTCGGCCTGCGGGTCGCGCGTCTCCGGGCCTTCGGTGAGCGTGCCGACTCGCGAGTCGAGCGTCGTCAGTTCCTTCCGCAACGCGTCGAGTTCGGCTTGCTGCCGGAAGACAACTTGGCTGAGTTGATCGAGGTCATGTTGCAGATGAGTCAGCAGCAATTCGACGTTCGTGACTCGGTCTTCGGTCGGTGGCATGGCGGAGCGATCATTCGGAATCAGGAAATGGATTTCGGCCATCGGCATTCGGCGAACGGCTGTCGGCCGGGCATGGTAGGCCGCGCGTGTGGAAACTCAAGCGGCGGTTGCGATACGCTCGCGGCCCCACTTTTCAAGGAGTACTTCGGATGCGCGTCTGTCGGTCGCTGGTTCGTGCGTGTTGCGTCGTCGCGTTGTTCGCGAGTGTGAGTCATGCCGACGAAAAACTCCCCCGTTGGCAGTTTCGGCTGAGCTTCCCGAACGAAGTCCGAGCCGAGCCGTTCTCTGGGCGAGTCGTGTTGTACTTCAGTCAGACTCGCACGCAGCCGCGCGAGAAACTGAATTGGTTCAATCCAGAAATTCTCGTTGGCCACGATGTCACTAATTGGAAGCCGGGCGAACCGCTGGTGATCGACAGTCACAAGTCGGAGGGATTGGTGACGTGTCCGAAGCCGCTCGATCAACTCAATCTATCGGGTTGGAAGGTGCAGGCGGTCGCGCGGTTCAACTCGTGGGAGCGGAAGGTTGGCGACGGAGCGGGGAACGGCTTCTCGGCAACAGCCGTCGTACCGAATGCAGCGGGCGAGATTGAATTGCCGATTTCGGGACTCATCCCCGAACGGAAATTTCCGGAGAACGAGTGGTGCAAGCTGCTCCGCGTGCGGTCGAAGTTGCTCAGTGAATTCC
>JAYVQJ010000217.1:0-2606 GCA_043777235.1 Planctomycetia bacterium | reverse complement strand
CAGCGCTCGCCGTATTGCGGCGATGCCAGCAGTCGGTCGATCAACCGCTCGAAGGCGTCGGGATCGGAATCGTTGACGAACTCTTCGATTTCGTCGGGTGTCGCCGGCAAGCCGAGCAGGTCGAACGTCGCACGGCGGATCAGCGTGCGGCGATCAGCTTCCGCCGAGACGCTCAATTGCTGGGCCGCGAGTTTCTCGATGATGAATTCGTCGACAGGCGTGCGAACGGCATTGAATGCCGAGACACGAGGACGCACCGGCGCGGAGATCGGTTGAAACGCCCAGTGCTTTCGCTCTTCGTCGGTGAAGAAGCTGGCCTCTGGCTGTTCGGGTTCGGCCGCAGCGGTCTTCGCTCCGGCGGCGATCCAGCGTCGTAGAGTTTCTCGCTCGGCCGCACTGAGCTTGCGTTCGACGGGGGGCATCTCACCGGACTCGATCCGCTTGAGCAACAAGCTTTGATCGGGCTGGCCGGGGACGATTGCGGGGCCGGACTCGCCCCCTTTTTCCAGCAACCGCTTCAGCCGCACGTCGAGCTTGGACTCGGTCTTGCCTGCCTCGCCATGACACTGAAAGCAGTGAGCCTTTAAGATCGGCCGCACATGCTTTTCAAAGGTCAACTCCGGTGCGTCGGCCGCCAACGCCGACGAACTTGATGTCACCGCCAACACACAGAAAACCGCACTGCGGATTCTCATCAATTCGCTCCGCTGAAAATCACGTCAACGAGGAAAAGACCATGAAAACGATTCGTGTCGCCGCCGTCAGTATGAACGCACCCTTTGAACGACTCAATCAGATTCTAGTGGACGTGGAAAGCTGGTGTCGCCGCTGCGCGGAGGCCGGGGCAGAACTGGTTCTCTTCCCGGAGTTGTTGGTGCATGGACATTGCACGCCGAGTACCTGGGAACTGGCCGAATCCGTCCCGGATGGGCCGAGCACAAAACGGTTGGTCGAACTCGCCAAAAAGTATCGGCTCGTGCTGTCGATCGGGCTGAGCGAGAAGGAGCACGACATCGTGTTCAACGCCCAGGTGCTCGTCGGACCGGAGGGCTACATCGGCAAGCAACGCAAGCTGCACATGTCGCGTGACGAAACGCTGTTCTACAAGGGAGGTCGCGACATTCCGGTGTTCGACATCGGTAAGTGCAAAGTCGGCTCGATCATTTGCTACGACAATCAGTTTCCGGAGGCGGCTCGCATTCTGGCTCTGCGCGGAGCCGACCTTCTGCTGATGCCGCATGCCGCTCGCCTGAAAATGTGGGACGATACTCCCGGATCGGCCGCCGCCGCTCGAAAATACGCTCACGACTATTTTATCTCGTGCTATGCGATGCGTGCTCGCGAAAACGCTTGCTTTGCGCTGTTCACGAATCAGGCCGGCCGAGCCGGAGAGGTCTCGATGTATCCGCCCGACTCACCGGCTCAGCCACATCACGCGGGCGGTGCATTGGCCTTCGGGCCGGACGGCGATCTGCTGGCTTCGACGCAGCGAGAGGAAATCCGAGACGAGATGATCGTACTCGATTTCGATGCCACCTTGCTGGCGAAAGAGCGCAGTCTGCCAAACTACACGCTGCGAACTCGGCGACCAGAGCTGTATGGAGAATTGGTCCGCGATCAAGTGACGTCGTAGTCTGTGGACGTGCAACGAAGACACCTCATAGACGACATCAAAAACGACGACGGTTCGGAGATCACGCCGGAGCGGCTGGATGTGTTGCTCGATCCGGATTCGCGTTTCGTAGGTTCGACCAATCCAACCTCTCAAATAGCCACACTGTTAGGTACAGACAATCGGAGGCAGTCGCGGATGAAGAAAAAAGTATTCGTGTCGTACTCAAGCGAACACAAAAACCTAGCCACACCAATAGTCGAACTTCTCCGACTAGGCGACCAATCAGTGTTTATAGATCGCAACATCAAGCCAGGCGACAAGTGGGAAGCGGCGATTTGGGCAGCACTCGATGATGCAACTCATGTCGTCGTTATTTGGTGCCATCATGCCGCAAGCTCAAAATGGGTCAATGACGAGTGTGACCATGCGCTCGCGCTTAACAAAACGCTGATTCCGGTGAGGCTTGATCAGACAAAATATCGAAGCGGTCTGGCCGACTTCCAGGGAATCGACTTTACGAGTTTTTTCAACCATGACGAACTGCGGCCGCGGCAGAAGAGTAGCCTCACTCGAAATGTCGGCCGCAGGATTATGATCATTGTGGCTTTGATTTGTGCGGTCATGTTCGGAGCCACAACGCTCTGGCTATCGAAATCTCGGCCCCTAGTTCCCGATCACGAATACAAATATCTCGTTTTACGGGAGGCACTGACTTGGAGACCGCCTGGCGGTGAAAATGTTAACATGGATCAAGCGAGAATCGCCGAGCTATTGGCAACATCCCTCCAAAATGTAGTGTCGGAGGTAAAGGCAAATCCGGGAAGATTTGACACTGTTGATAAACCCTTGAACGCGGTAATCGAGTTGTCGTCCAATGATCCCGCAAATGGCCCTGACGCCAAAAGAGCGATCGCTGAAGAATGGAAACCATTTCTTTTTCAAATCGATCGTCATTTACGCGAGAAGATCTCGGACAATGGCAATGTCGACG
>JAYVQJ010000216.1:0-10138 GCA_043777235.1 Planctomycetia bacterium | reverse complement strand
ACGCGCTCCCGCCAACTCGGCCTCGGCTTGTCTCCGCCACTGCAACAACTCTTCTCGTTCATGCACACGCAGCGCCGACGACTCCACATGCACTTGTTCGCCGATGTCTTTGCGGACTTCGATGGCTTCGGGAGCTGCGGTCAAATTCGGCGTAGCGGTCGGCTCTTGAGTCTGCGGCTTCAGCAATTCAACCGAGACTTGTGACTGAACGGCCTCAATTTGCGGCTGGATGGCCGCGATTACTGACGACACTGTCTCGGTGCGCGGCTGAGCGACGGATTCGACCGGACGGACTGCGGGCGTCCAACCATCGAACAGGTCACGTTGCAGATCCTCGCCCTGATTCAGCCACACGTTGTGAACTGATTCCGAGTTGAGGAGCGTATTTGATTTGGCCGAGGACATTGCGATTCCTTATTGGCTCTGCGTGGTCTCGTTGCGGATCAGGGCCGGTTCGGTGATTGATCGCTCGATCGAGGTCGCCTGCGGATCGACGATCAGGGGGCGCGGCTCGACGATCAGGGGGCGCGGCTCGACGGAATCACGCTCGATGGTCGCCGCCGGTGTTTCTTCCGGGGCGACTTGCGTTGAGTTGGCGGGCCTGCGTTTCATCACGAGTTGCTTCAGCCAATCCGTTCGTGATCGCGCATCGTTGAGCCGTCGTTGCCGTAAGTCTTCGAAGACTTGTTGCACCACGACGGAGACATCCTGTGGACGAACGGGCCGCTCGGCCTCCGCACTCGGCGAAGCCTTTGCGGGTGTGGCGATGGCGTCAGTCACGGCAGGCAACTCCTTCGGGGGAACGGCGGACTTTGAAAACAATGCTTGTGGGGCTTCGTCGGCCGCAGGCGTCGCCTGTTCTAGCCTTCGAGTCGATGCGCGCTCCACGGTCGTCGACTTCGGCGGCAGCAACGTGCCCGCTGGAATGATCAGGGGCAGAGTGTCGACTTTCTTCGGCGCGATCACGGTCGGCACGACGACATCCGCTTCCGGCACAGATCGAGCGACCTCTTCGAGCTCGAATGGCACGTCCGTGTCTGTCTGTATTTCTGTGGCCGCCTGCGGCGTGGATCGGCTCACGGATTTGATGGTTGGTGGCACGATCGTTCGTTCGAATTCCGCGAACGATGAGTTTGGACGTTGCTCGACGACCGCAGGGAGCGTCAGCGCCTTAGAACTGTTCAGTGCCGATGGAAGCACATCCGGCCGTTCGATGAACGTCATGTCCGATGGAACACTTCGATTCTCTTTCTCTGACTGGGGGACCGTCGACGGAGTTGGAGACGCGAATACCTTCTTGCCGCTTCCGGTTCGACCCACCACTTTAGGAACCGGAGTTGATTCGCGACGATCGGCGACAGAGCGAACCGTCGGCTTCGCCACCGCAGCGCGCCAGTCCTGACCGTGAAGACAGCCGGACAGCCCGAGGCTCAGCAATCCAGTCAATTGCCAAAACGGATGCCGCATGAAACGCACTCACCGAAAGTGAACCCGATCTCTGCGCGACCCCGCCGCGCAGCATCTCTCATGAAGACTCATCGGGATTATCGGTTCCGCAGCCTCTTCTGGATGACGTCAATTTGACGGTCGCACAAACTGGGCGAACTTGAGCGACCATGACGACCCGCAGATATTGCCGCTGTCGAGTCCAGCACACGGCTGGCTAGCTTGTCAGATGTCGGGTGTGGTTGAGTCATCGAGACCCACCATTTGTGCGACATTTCGGTGGGTCTCGATGACTCGACGCCACCCTACCGTTTTCGCAGGACGACGAATTGACCAGCGCGGAGTCGCTTGGTGATCAATTCATTCGACTGTCTGAGTTCCTGTAGGGTGGGACAAGCGGCGCTTCGCCGCGCCGGCCCACCAGATATTTTCAGCGGGCATTCTGGTGGGCCGGCGCTCGAAGCGAGCTTGTCCCACCCGACATCGTCGCAAGTCAGACAGTCGAATTAAAAAGGCAAAAAATCACAGCCACGTCGAGTTTCTTCTCGCAAGTATCAATCAGAGCCTGCGTCAGTCAGTCACGCTTTCGCGTGCATCGCTTGATCGACTTCGCGGCGTGAGGTGAGGTAGTACGCGGCACCGATCAGCGCGATGGCCAGTGTGACGGCTCGATAGGCCAAGCAGGTCAACAGCCCGGTGCCATCGGCGGCTCCGTTGAGTTGATAGAGAGCGTTCACGGCCTCTTCCAACAGCCCGACTCCACCGGGAGTCAGCGGGACGATCCCGGCCAGTTCGGCGGCCGGGATGAAGAACAAGTGCTGAGCGTAGCCTGGCACGAACGACTCGCCGCTGATGGCCCTCGCGCTGAAGTAGAAGGACGAGATCGTGCCGACGTGGCCAACGAGACTGATCCCCAACGCGATGAAGAGCACCTGCGGACGAGATTGATACAGTCGCACTCCTTCGACCAGTTCGGCAACCATGTGCCCGACGACCGGCAGTCGAGCGAGATGTTGCCAGAGGCGAGATCGAGTAACTGCTGGAATCAACATCAACATCAAGCCGACAAGTCCTGCCGCACTACCGATGACCAACAATCCGACGACGGCCTTGAGTTGAGTGCTCTCGCGAATCTCCGGCCACTGCGGCCAAGCGGCACAGGCTCCGATCAGGAACAGGGCGAGCATTCCCAGAATTCGATCGAGCAGCACTGTCGCGACCGCAGTCGTTCGTCGATGGGATTGTTCCTTCGCGAGCAGACCGGCTTTGACCAAATCTCCACCGACAGAACCGGGAGCCACAAAGTTGAAGAGGTATCCGATGAATCCGAGCCGCAGTGCATCGCGAATCGTGAACGCGAAGCCCAGCGCTTTGACCAAGACGAACCAACGGAGAAACGTCAGCACGATGGCACTGCCACACAGAGCAACGGCCGTCATCAAGCTGGGCCAATGCAGCGGCTGTTGAGTGATCTTCGATAACCCGGCTCGGTGTCGCCACAGCACGAAGGCCAACAAAACTACTGCGAAGAGCCACTTGGCCCAGATCCAATGACGCCGCCATCCAAAGGATTCGCTGGTGGTGGATTCCGTCACGGCGCAGGCACCTCAAATTAATGTAGGGTGGGACAAGACCGCTTCGGACGCCGGCCTACCACAAAGTTGGTCCGCCAATTTCTGGTGGGCCGGCGCGGCGAAGCGCCGCTGGTCCCACCCTACGAGAAGTCAGACAGTCGAAACTTAATGTAGGACGGACAATCTTGTCCGTCGCAAAAATAAGGACAGACAGGAGTGTCCGTCCTACGAAATGTTCGTCCGAGCGTGCGGCGAGTTCTTTCGCTGCGACCGGATTGATCGTCAGAACTGCCCCGAACTGTTTGCTATGAGTGTTGCTGTTCGGCAACACGCTGCTAAATGCGAGCTATGTTGCGGACGGTGACGGTTCCGAGGGTGTCCTGGATTCCGCACCTGATTCCGTCGGCGCGACTGGCAAAAAGTGCTTGTGCGCTCCGCTCGGCAATCGAGGGAAAACTCGCCGCTGAGATCGTCTCGTCGTCGATAACAAGATCGCTTGAAACCAGAAGGATGCTGGCGGCGATCATTCTCTGACGTCCTGAGTCACATCCATGTTGCTTTCACAACACCGCATCGCTCCCTGGGTTTTCTGGTTCTTCGCCGCCTTGGCTTCGCTGGTCTTTCTACCGCGATTGCTGGGTAAAGAGCCGGTCGTTCGCCAACTCGTGTCGAAGCGGCCGAACGCCGTCGTAACGGGCATCAAGGCACTGCCTGACGAGCTGGTCCTTCAACAGATTTCGACACCCAAAGAATTGCAGATGCTCGTGCCGCTGGAAGCCGAGTCGGAACAAGAGACTGCCGAGTCCGTTGCCGAAGACACTGACGTCGCAACCGCTGAGGACGACGAGAAAGAACCTGCACCGTCGCTCGAAGCGCCGCCGCCGCCGTCACTTCGCGGTGCCGATGTCGAACCGAGTGAAGTGCCGCGGGAATCATCACTCCCCAAGATCGCTCCTGCACCGGCAACACTTGGTGAGCCGATCATTGAAGAATCGTTGCCCGGTGAAACATCGACGAGTCCGCCTCAGCCTGCTCAACGTCCGGCCGTTCAACCACAGCCGGAACTGCCGCACACAACGCTGAAGTTCGCACCGCTCGAAGAAGAGCCGGCTCCGCGCGATGCCGTGCCTCAGAATTGGGGAAGGCATGCTCCGATCACCGCACCCGCAGCAGGGACCGGCGTGAAGTACTGGATCGTCAGCACGCGCTGCTGCAAGCAGTCACACGACAAATGCGGAGTGAGTTGCCGCTTCGTCTGTCACGCCGTCACCGAAGATTGTCAGTGTGTGCCGGTCTGCTTCGAGCAAGTGATCGCGGGTCAGATTCCGAGTGCTCCGACGTGCGTGATGGTTCACGGCAGCTTCACGCGGATGAAGGACGTTTGGGAGGATTCCGAATGCACCTACCGTTGGCTGCGTGCGCCGTGTCCTCAAGTTCCTTTGAACTTCATTTACTTCACCTGGCCCAGCGAGGGACCATTTGCCCTCGTGCCGCACAAACCGCTGTCGACTCCGATTCCTTGTTTGGACTTTGGCATTCTGGGACGCCGCGCGGAGTTGAATGGCTTCTATCTGGCCGACTTGATGGGCTCACTGTCCGGCCCGACGACGGTCAGTTTGATCGGACACAGTTTGGGAACACGCGCGATTGCCTCCAGCCTGCACCTTCTCGGAGGCGGCACGGTTCACGGTCAGGCTCGTTGGAATCAGGCGGACTGCGGACATCGCATCCGAGTGATCATGGCGGCGGCGGCCATCGAACATGATTGGCTCAATCCCGGAGACCGCTATGGCTGCGCGCTCAATCGAGCGGAGTGCCTGTTGAACCTGCGGAACGAGTGCGACATGGCGTTGGCTCTGTACCCGTTGCGGCGACCGTTCTCGAGCCGCGCGTTGGCTCGATCGGGATTTACCGCCAAGGATCAAAGCAAATTGGGAGACCATGTGTTGCAGGTTTCGGAATTGGACGTCACCTCGATCATCGGCAGAGGACACGGTTGGCCGAGCTATTGCCGACAGCCCGGCATCTCTGCGGCAGTCTCGCCTTACATCTTTTTTGAGGCGGCTCAGAGTGCCAGCCAACCCGTGGAAGTGCCCCGCGATACTTCTCGCGGTCAAGATTGATTGCTTGCGTCGGTTCGGGCTCAAAGCGAATCTCAGTCATGGAATGACTGAGCAACGTAGGCGAGTCATTCCATGACTCGCATGCCAGTTGTGGCACACGACGCCAATCCCATCTATTCCCCCAGCGTGAGGGAGAATTCATCTGGACACTCACCCGCGAATCGGGCTGTAATCCCGCCCCTCAAACCGGCCGCCGGAAGTGCGCCGGAGTTGTCGCTCCAAGGATGGTCCCGCCGTGCAACAATTCACTCGACTACTGCCGTATCTATGGCAACACCGTTGGAAGGTGTACCTGTCGATGGCGTTCGCGCTGATCGTCGCTCTGCTGTGGGCGGCGACGCTGTCGTTGACCTTCTTAGTCGTCAAAGTGTTGCTCCAAGATCAAAGCTTGCAGCAATACGTCGAGGGCGAAGTCAAAACCTGCGAAGTACAGATCGAAAAACGAGAGCGCGAACTGGACGAGCTCGATCGACAAATCGTAGCCCGCAATTTTGCCGCCGCTCAACAGGGCAAACCGACACCGTCGGACAAAGAGATCCTGCGGCAACAGGATCGTGCGCGCCGCACGCTGAGCGTCGCGACACAACGACTCGTCGCCTGTCGGTGGATTCAACGGCATCTGATGCCTTGGATTCCGGTTGATCAGTTTCGGACCTACTCCTGGATTCTGGTGATACTGGTGCTTGGGACGGCGTTCAAAGGCACGGCGTCCTTCATTCAAGAAATGCTCGTCGGTAGTGTCGTCGAGTTATCAGTGATGGCGATCCGCAAGGACTGTTTCCGGCACGCGCTGGAGCTGGACTATCAAACGCTGATGAGGCACGGCAAACCAGAATTGATGTCGCGGTTCACGAACGACATCACCGTCGCTTCTGACGGTTTGAATTTGATCGGCGGACGAATCGTGCGTGAGCCACTCAAGGCGGTCGCGTGTCTCGCCGTAGCGTTTTATGTGAATTGGCAGCTCACCATGCTGTCGATGGTCTGCGTGCCGCTGATGGCGGTGATCTTTCATCGCTATGGGATGCTGCTCAAGCGGGCCAGTCATCACATGATGGAGCGGATGTCGCGGATCTACAAATCGCTGGAGGAGACGCTCGACGGACTGAAAGTCGTGATCGCCTTCAATGGCGAGCGGCGGCATCGGCAGCGGTTTCATCGCGAGAACAAGGACTTCTATCACCAGGCGATGAAGGTCGTGAAAATTGATGCGCTGACCGGTCCGACCACGGAATTACTGCTGACACTGGCGGTCTGCGCGGCGTTGTTGCCGGGAGCATACTTGGTGCTCCGTCACGAGGACTCGATCTGGGGCATCAAGCTGGCGAACGAGCCGATGTTGATCGAAGACTTGTCGATGTTCTACGCCTTGCTGGCCGGCACGCTCGATCCGATTCGCAAGCTGTCGTCGATCTACGCGAAACTCAAACGCTCGGCCGCCGCGACTGAGCGCATCTTTCAGGTACTCGATTGGCAACCCGCGTTGAAACTGGCCGAGCAACCGCTGATTATGCCGCGACATTCGCAGTCAATCAGCTTCAAGAAAGTGACGTTCCAATACGACTCGGACGGCATCGACCGCCCGAATGCTCTGACCGATGTGACGCTGAAAATCGCGGCGGGTGAAGTCGTGGTGGTCGTCGGCGAGAATGGCTGCGGCAAATCGACGCTCATCAATTTGCTGCCGAGATTCTTCGACCCGAAATCGGGATCGGTGCTGATTGACGGAATCGATATTCGCAACGTGCGGCTTCGCGATCTGCGTAGCCAGATCGGATTGGTGACTCAAGAAACGCTGCTCTTCGACGACACGATTTATGAAAACATCCGGTACGGCAAGCCGGACGCGACTCACGCCGAAGTGCTCGCCGCCGCCAAGAAGGCGCATGTGCCGCAGTTCTTCGATCAACTTCCGGAAGGCTACAAGACGCGCGTCGGCGCACGCGGCGGCCGTCTTTCCGGCGGACAGCGGCAACGAGTCGCGTTGGCGCGCGCACTGCTGATTGATCCGACGATTCTGATTCTCGATGAAGCCACCTCGGCCGTCGACGCGCAAAGCGAGACGATGATCCATCAATGTCTGGGGGACTTCGTCAAAGGACGAACCGTGTTCCTGGTCACGCATTCGGTGACGCCAGAGATTCTGCAATTCGCCACGCGCATCGTGATTCTGGATCAAGGCCAACTTCTCGCCGCAGGTCCGCACGAGGAACTGCTACAAAGGTGTCCGGCCTATCTGCGACTCTATCGCGCTCAAACGTCCGGCCGAAGCGACGACAATCAGCCGTTAATCCCCAGCGACGTTTCCAAGTCCGAACCCGCTGCGCCGAGCGAACCGCTCGTGCTCAAGTTCACTCCCGCGACCGATCCCGCAATGTGCGAACCGCTCCGGAAGGCGAACTGACTCGAGATGGCCCACGGCTGGCTAGTTTGCCGCGTTGTGAAGATTGTAGGGTGGTGTCGAGTCATCGAGACCCACCGGAACGTCACACGCACGTCTGGCTAATTTGTCGGGTTAGGCAAGCTGTAGCCCGACCCCTTGTGGGTCGAAGGACTCAATGATTTTGCTGAATTTGCCACGAAGTCGAAATCCTCCGACCCACAAGGGGTCGGACGACAGACTTCGCAGATTCACAAATTAGCCAGCCGTGATGTCGCACGAGTGGTGAGTCTCGATGACTCGACCGCACCCTACGTTTGACAAACTCGCCGGCCCTGCGCGATGGACCCCGACGTTTCGCTGCGTCCCTACGCCTCGCAGATGATCACCGAGCGGATGAGCTTGATCCCACGTGAGACCTGTTGGCCACTACAGCTTGAAGTTCTGCATCAGCATCACGGCCGCAGGGCCGACCAACACGACGAAGATGCCTGGGAAAATGAAAAGCACCAGCGGGAAAAGCATCTGCACTGCTGTCTTTTGAGCTTTTTCTTCCGCGATCTGACGCCGCTTGAGCCGCATCGTGTCGGATTGCTGCCGCAGGGCCGGACCGATCGACGAGCCAAACCGTTCGGCATTGATCAGCGTCGTCACGAGGGCACGCACATCGTCCACTCCCGTTCGAATCCCCATTTCGCGGAGACAGTCGCGACGAACTTTGCCCAATTGCAATTGGGCGTTGCAGCGATCGAATTCCTCACAAATTTCCTCGGCACCCTCTTTAAGTTCTTCGGACACGCGACGCATCCCGGAATCCAATCCCAAGCCAGCCTCCACGCAAACGACCAAGAGATCCAGCGCATCGGGAAGTTGTAGAAAGATTTTTTCTTGTCGCGACCTCTTCATCAACGCCAGGACCAATTCCGGGATGTAAAGCCCCGCTCCGGCCCCAACGAGCACAGCGGTCATGCTGTTGAGCTTCAGGCCATACATGCTCACACCCACGCCGCCGCCGATCACCAGACAGACTCCCAACGCGAGGAATTTGATCGTCAGAAACATCGAAGCGGCGTTCGGATTGTTGTAGCCGGCATTCGCCAATCGCACCTTCAAATTGTTTTTTTCGCCTTCGGTTTTAGGAGCCATCGCCTGCGAGAGTGACGGTGCCGCCTTCTCGAGCGCGGCAGCCATGCCCCCTTTTTCTTTGCCGAGCCGCTCTTTGTCGCGCAGCGTCGGATCTCGCAATTCTTCCAGTCGTTCCACGGCTCGCGACTTGCGAGTATTCAAGACCGACATCAGCACCAACACCACGCAAGTGATGCAGCCGAAAATCGCCCAGGGAAGAATCTGCATAATGTCCATGATGGCCTCTGAAGAAATCTCAAATCTCAAATTTGAAATCTCAAATTTCACACTTTGATGTTCACGATCTTTTTGATGACGAACGCTCCGAGGAGTTGCATGAAGACTGCGATGGCGACCATTTTGCGGCCCACCTCCGACGTAAACAGCAACATCACGTATTCAGGGTTCATCGCGTAGACGGCAACGAACAAGGCGAACGGCAGAGCCATCAGCACGATACCGCTCAGCCGGCCTTCTGCTGTCAGGGCCGCGACCATGCCGAGAATTTTGAATCGCTCGCGAATCACATACGAAATCTTGTCGAGGATTTCCGCCAAGTCACCGCCCGATTGTTTTTGAATCGCGACGGCGGTGACAAAGAATTTCAGGTCCAGGTTCGGCATCCGCCTCAACATGCTTCGCAGAGCCTTGTCGATCGGGACACCCAGGTTTTGCTCTTCAAACGCCATGCTGAATTCGGTCGAGAGAGGTTTCGGCATCTCATCGGCAATGACGCTCAGAGCGGACGGCAAGCTGTGTCCCGACCGCAGCGCGCGAGCGATCAAGCTCATCGCGTCCGGGAGTTGTGCCGCGAATCTCTTGTATCGGCTGCGGCGTTTCCACCAGGCCCACATCCACGGCAAACTTCCCGCCATGAGTCCGCAAACCGGATACATCGGAGCCGGCAGACGAGCCGCCCACCCGGCGAACGCTCCGACTCCCAGGCCACACAGGACGATCGTCAAGAATTTCTCGGCGGAGACTTGGCAGTCCCCTTGTTCCAGATAAGCCCCCAAGCTCGTGAATCTTTTGCCGAGCTGTCCCATCAAGCTCGACGCACTGGCGGCGGTTTCTTTGAGAAGCTCGCCCCCTTTGAGCAGTGTCTCACCTTCCGAATCCTCGCGGCGTTTGCCCGTGAGCACTTCCAGCCGCTCTTCCTCCGACGTCTTGCCGAGATCGCGGCTGACGAAATACAGCCCCGCAACCAGCGTCGCTACGAACACAAACGCCAAAATCGAAATCAAACCAACAGACATGATGGACTCTCCTCGCTCACAGGTCGTCGACCGCGATTACTTCCCGCCCAACTTTCGCTGAGCGAACAGATTCGCCGGCAGACGAATTCCCGATTGTTCCAAACGGGTCATGAACGTGGGACGCACGCCGGTCGCTTCAAAGTGACCGAACGCTTTCCCTTCTTCGCTGATGCCGTCCTGTACGAATCTGAAAATCTCCTGCATGACGATCGCGTCTTGTTCCATGCCGCAGAC
>JAYVQJ010000215.1:0-2611 GCA_043777235.1 Planctomycetia bacterium | reverse complement strand
TACTTCACGTCAACCAGCGCCTTCCCCAGCACATCGAACTTCGGGCTCACGCCCAAGCCCGGCTGAGTGCTCGCGGACATGCGGCCGTTGGCTCGGTGCGGGGCACCGTCGGCGAAACTGACGGTGACGTAGCTGTTGAAGTCAGTGGTCGTGAACAGCAACTCGCTCGGTGTGCTGTGAGCGAGGTGACTGATCGCGGCGGTGACGATGTCGCCGCCCCAACTGTCTTCGATCGTCATGGCGACTCCGAGCGACACGCAAAGATCTCGCGCCTGCCGAGCTTTCGTCAGGCCGCCGAACTTGCTGATCTTGATGTTGACCACATCCATCGCGCGATCGGCGTGGCCGCGCAACAACACATCGAGCGAGTCGATGTTCTCGTCGAGTACGAACGGATGATCGCAGTGCTGGCGGATCGTCAGACACTCTTCGTAGGTGCGGCACGGTTGCTCGATGTAAACGTCGATGTCGCGCACGGCTTTGACGACTCGCATCGCATCGTGCATCAGCCAGCCGGTGTTCGCATCGGCGATCAAACGGTCGCCCGGCTGAAGCTGAGCCGAAACGGCTCGAATCCGTTCGATGTCCGTCAACGGATCACCGCCGACTTTCAACTGGAAGTTGTGATAGCCCTCGGCTCGATAGCCCGCGACTTTGCTGGCCATGACTTCGGGAGCTTCCTGCGAGATCGCTCGGTACAAGCCAAAATCGTCTCCGTATCGTCCGCCGAGCAGCACGCAAACCGGCTGGCCAGTCGCTTTGCCGAGGATATCCCAACAAGCCATGTCGATGGCCGACTTCACATACGCATGACCTTGCAGCGCGGCATCCATGCGACGATTGAGTTTGCTCAACTGCGTTGGATCTTCACCGATCAGATGCGGGCCGAGTTCCACGATCCCCGCGCGTGCCCCGGCCGCATACGCCGGCAGATAGAACGGGCCGAGCGGACAGACCTCGCCGTAGCCGGTGATCCCGGCATCGGTCTCGACCGCGACGACTGTGCTGTCAAACACCGACACCGATTTGCCGCCGGACCATTTGTAGGTGCCCTCGTAGAGCGGCAGGTCAACACGGTAAGCCAAAATGCGAGTGATCTTCATGGTTCCCCTTTGGAGTGCGGCGATTCATAGCCGCTGTTGGATTTTTGCGGCGCAGCCGCTTTCAGCCCCATTCAAGCAAGCGGCAGACGTCAGCGAAAGGAATGCGGCTCCGCCGCAAATGGAAAGCGGCGATGAATCGCCGCACTCCAAATTAGGCGAACGTCCAGACGTGGACCCAGCCGCCGATGTCGGTGGCGGCGAGCGTGCGTTGATCCGGCGAGAGGGCGACCGCTGACGTCCAGTCTTTGAATTGGCCGCCGCGCGGTTTGCCCAACTGAGCGACCTCTTTGCCATCTTCGACTTGGCAGATGCGAATGACGGTGTCTCGACCAGCGGAGATCACGAATTTCCCATCGGCGGTGAACTTCACGTCGGTCGCTCCGGATTGATGGCCGGAGATCGTCCGCACCAGCATTCCGGTTTCCATTTCGAGCAGATGCACTTGGCCGTTGTCGGTCTCGCCTCCTTGAGCTGCCGCAACGAGTTTGCCATCCGGCGAGATATCGAGCGCGACTAAACCGTTCGCGACAAACTTCCGCCAGACCTGTGCCGAGCCGTAAGTGTTCTCCTTCGGATTCAGTTTCGGGAATTGCACTTTGAGCAAATCAAGCTGCTCCGCCCCATCGCCAACGTGGAAGCGCTTCAACGAGGGACACGGGATGTCGAAGTCGTCGCGTTTGTAGCGGTATTCGGAGACGACCGCCGATTCTCCATCCGCATTCAGAGCGGTCGCGACAATCCAGTTCCACGGATGCCCCGACCAGCGCGAACGCTCTTTGCGAGCAGCCACATCCCATGCGATGACCAGCGATGATTGATCGCCCGTCAGCAAACAGCGTCCGTCGGCGCTCAGCGACAATGCGTCGATCCAATCCTTGTGCCCTTCGAGCGTGTGAGAGGCGGCGATCGTTTCGATTTTTGTGCCCGGACTTTCGTCGGGAACTTTCTTGCCGGAGCGTTTCGCTTCGGCGTCTCGCAATTCGTGATCGACGACGATGTTCGCTGAGCCGCTCGGCGACGCAGCGATATCCCACAAGCGAATCGTGCGATCAAAGCTGGCGGAGATCAGCGTCTTGCCGTCAGGAGTGATCGCCAACTTGCTGATGCCGTTCGTGTGCCCGATCAATTGCTTTGTCGGAGCCGGTGCGACTCCCGGAGTTTTCTGTTGTTGCTCGATCGGCGGAATGTCGTTCGGTTCGGGCAAGTCCCAGATCAGCAGCCGGCCATCTCGATCACCCGCCGCAAGTCGACGATCCGATCCGAGAAACGCCACCGCCATCGGCCACGCTCCCTCATGCCGATGCTGAAACGGGAGCTGCCAAAGCTGCTTCGGGTTTTGTGGATTGAAGTCGGGCATGTGCCTTTCCCTGGAGTGCTGCGGCTCGACGCAGCCCTCGATTCAAGAAGAGTTATACGGATCGCAAGAAATAACTGCGCGTTTGCCCGTTCGGCTCGTCACGCGGAGCGGTGACGGCTACGTAGCCATCATCGCTCCGCGTGATGAGCCG
>JAYVQJ010000214.1:0-2613 GCA_043777235.1 Planctomycetia bacterium | reverse complement strand
CGGCGGCGGCGGCTTCGGTGGTGGCGGTCAACAAGGTGGTGGCGGTGGTGGCGGTGGATTCTTTTCCGTCCCGGCTGACAAAGTGGTTCGAGTGACTTATCGCTCTGTCTGCTTGGAACACGGCAAACCGGAGCCGAACTCACTCATGACGTACCGCATCGGCAAAGTCGAAGAGATCAGCAGCGATCCCGTCTTGATGGAAACACTGAAGATGGTTTCCAACGGACAGCTCGATCCGCAAGCCGGTCAGGCGGCGACTTGGCACCTCACGGACAAGATGAGCTGGGACCAACTCGCGGCGAAATCCATCCCGCACATCGGACGTCCTGCGACGCCGTACTTCTCGGCGGAGACGTTGTCACGTGCCCAAAACATTTACACGGCGGCCGTCTCTCGCGCTGCGGAGCGAGACGTGAAGTCCACAAATTCGGTGACGGTGAAGATGAGCGGCAACGCATCGAAAACCGTCAAGCGCGATTGATGGCCAGTGCAGGGGCAATTTCGCTCGGCTGATGGATCACGAATCAAGGGACTCACTTTTGTGAGTCCCTTGGCATTTCCACAAGACACTTCCCTCGGAGCACGTTGCTCGGTAGTGTCCTAATTTGTGTGGCCCGGCGTCGCCGACGTCGGGAAGCGGGTTTCGGCGAAACCCGCCCACACAAAATAGGACACTACCCGTTGCTCGACAGAATGTTCGCTCATGTCGTCGGTCGGGCTGCGTGCCTGAGCAACGACGATCCCTCCTCGCTGCCCGCAATTGTCCCGCCTTCTTCTCGGAGAACTCCGCATGACTCCGCGATTCGTGTTGGTTTTGGCCGGCGCATTGACGTTGGCATCTCTCTCACTGGCTGCCGACAAAAAACTGCCGCCAGTGGCCGATCGTGAGATCGACTTCGCGAAAGACGTTCGCCCGCTGCTGGAAAAGTTCTGCTGGCGCTGTCACGGCGAAAAGAAACAGGAGTCTGGTCTGCGACTCGACAGCCGCGAGGCGCTGTTGAAAGGAGGCGACCTTGGTCAAGTCATCGCGGCCGGTGACAGTGAGCGCAGCAAGTTAATCACGCTCGTGGCGGGACTCGATTCCCAAACAACGATGCCGCCGGAGGGAGATCAACTCAAGCCAGAACAAGTCGGCGTCCTTCGCGCGTGGATCGACCAAGGTTGTGTCTGGCCCGATGCTGATTCCCCCAAGAAAGAAACAAAGAACACACATTGGGCGTATCAGCCGATCCGCCGCGTCGCGCCGTCGGATGTGAAGAAAAGCGATTGGGTGCGCAATCCAATCGATTTGTTCGTGCTCGCGGAGTTGGCAAAGCGCGGGATCGCGCCGTCGCCAGAAGCGGATCGGCACACACTCATTCGCCGATTGAATTTGGATTTACTCGGCTTGCCGCCGACGATCGAAGAGGTCGATGCGTTCGTGAATGACAAGCGGCCGAATGCTTACGACGAACTCGTCGATCGGCTGCTCAAGTCGCCGCACTTCGGCGAGCGTTGGGGGCGACATTGGCTCGACATGGCTCGGTATGCGGACAGCGACGGCTACGAAAAGGATAACCCGCGGCCGGACGCTTACCGCTGGCGCGACTGGGTCATCGACGCGATCAACAACGACATGCCGTTCGATCAGTTCACCGTCGAGCAGATCGCCGGCGACCTCTTGCCGGAGGCGACCGCGATGCAAAAGCTTGCGACGGCGTTTCATCGGCAGACACTGACCAACACCGAAGGGGGCACCGACAAAGAACAGTGGCGCGTCGAAGCCTGCTTCGATCGGACGGAGACGACCGGCGCGGTGTGGCTGGGTCTGACCGTCGGTTGTGCTCGCTGTCACTCGCACAAATACGACGCGATCAGTCAGCGCGAGTACTATCAACTCTTCGCCGCGTACAACAACGGCGATGAAGAGACTGCCGTCGTCCCGAAATCGCCCGAAGAAGTCGCGGCGTATGCGACGGCTAAGGCCGCTCATGATGTTTCGGTCGCGGAACTGGCCGGGAAGCTGCAAACCGAACAAGCGAAACTCGGCAGCGCGTTCGCTGCCTGGGTAGCCAAGACACAAGCAGCGCTCGCGGAAGCGATCGCTCAACCGTTGAAGCTGCACACTCTCGAAGAGCTGAAGGTCGAAAGCGACGGCGGAGCGACGTTCGAGATTCAGAAGGACGGCTCGTATCTCGCGAAGGGAGAGAACCCGGCATCAGCGACGTACACAATCACCGGCAAGACGAATGTGTCGAACGTGACGGCGCTGCGGCTCGATGTGCTGGCCGACAAGTCACTGCCAGCCAGCGGTCCAGGTCGAGTCGCTCACGGCAACTTTGTGCTCAACGAGATGACCGTCGAAGTCGCGCCGACGCCCGATTTTGTGAATGCTCGCAAGCTCGAATTCGCCGGTGCGAAAGCGGATTTCGAGCAAGCCGACAAACCGTGGAAAGCGGTCAACGTGATCGACGGCAAAGAGGACACTGGCTGGGCCATCGCTCCGCAATTTGGCAAAGACCACTGGCTCGTCGTGTTGTTTAACCCCAACGCCATCGGCGTGGGCGTGAATGTTTCCAACGCGCCCACGCCGATGGCGTTGGGGTTAAACGAGCCGGTGTATTTTCGCGTGCA
>JAYVQJ010000213.1:0-10158 GCA_043777235.1 Planctomycetia bacterium | reverse complement strand
TTGTGAGTCGCAGAGGAGGCACTCAACCATGTTGGTCAAAACGCGATTGTGCTTGTGCGTGCTGATGTTTGTCGGTTTGCCGATCGCGGCGGGTGATGAACCGGCGGCAACCTCGGCTTCTTCTCAAGTGACGTCTCAGGTTCTGGCGGAATGGATCGACAGCGAATTCGCGGCGACGTGGAAGGCCGGGAACATCGAGTCGCCAGCAGTTGCCGATGACGCGACGTTTCTGAAGCGGGTCTTTCTCGATTTGAACGGTACGGTTCCGAGTGTGTCACAGGCTCGTGAGTTCTTGGGCTACGACGGCCCGCAGAAGCGAGACACGTTGGTGGATCGGCTGCTGAATGAGAGTCGGCGGCCGGAGAAGGCGGCTGAGCGGACGGCGGCGCATTGGGCGACGTTGTGGCGGCGGATGATGGTGCCGGGGAATTCGCCGGAGGCTCAGGCCGCGGTCGCGCCGTGGCTCAAGGAGCAATTCACGAAGAACGTGCCGTATGACGAGATCGCTCGCAAACTGATCACGGCGACGAACGATGGTTCGGCGATGATGGTTCTGGGGCCTCGCGGGATGGTGAGATCGTCGGGGCCGGCGGTGTTTTTTCAAGCGACCGGTGGTAAGCCGGAGACGTCGGCCAGCGCGGTGTCGCGAGTCTTTCTCGGTGTGCGAGTCGGCTGCGCGGAGTGTCACGATCATCCGTTTGCGAATTGGAAGCAGAAGGTTTTTTGGGGCATGGCCGCGTTCTTCGCGGGAGTGAATGGCGGCACTGTCGGTGACGCGCAACAGGCGAAGATTCGGCCAGCGAACGGAACGGTGGAGTACGCGGCCAATTTTCTCGGCGGCGATGAGGCGAAGATCCGCAGTGGTAAGACGTCGCGTGAGACACTCGCGGATTGGGTGGTGGCGAAGGAGAACTCGCTGTTCGCGGCGACGGCAGTCAATCGCGTTTGGATGTATCTGCTCGGACGCGGGCTGACCGACTCGGTTGATGATCTCGATAAAGCTTCGCCGGCCGAGCGGAAGTTTCTTGATCAGCTCGCGAAGAAGTTTGTCGAGGCCAAGTTTGATCTCCGCTGGTTGATCGCCGGGATCTGCAAGAGTCAGCTTTATCAGCGTGAGTGCGTCGCGACGGACGAGAAAAACGGCGAAGCGCCACCCGGATTGCGAATCATCAAGACGCTGACGCCGGAGCAGGTTTTCAATTCGCTCGAACAAGCGTTGGCCTTGCCGGTCGCGCGAGCAGACGGAGGTGCGCGCTTCAATGGGCTGCGCGACCAATTGATTTCGCGCATGAACGAAGCGGCGTCGAATCAGCCGGAGGAATTTCGAGCCGGCATTCCGCAGGCGTTGTTGCTGATGAATGGTCGGCTCACAACTGAGGCGACGGATCTCGAACTGAGTCGCACGCTGCGCGGCGTGCTCGACGCGCCGTTTCTCGATACCGAAGAGAAGCTGGCCACGCTGTATCTCGCCGTGTTCAGTCGCTCGCCGCGAGCCGATGAAAAGCGGTTTTTGTTGGAACACATCGCCAAGCAGTCTGACAAAGAGAAACAAAAACAAGCCTATGCCGAGATCTTCTGGGGACTGCTCAACAGCCCGGAGTTTGTGTTGGAAAAATAACCTGGAGTGCTGCGGCTCGACGCAGCCCTCCATCCAAGAACGGAAACCGTTCGATTCGCAAAGAACCTCATAAGGACGATCACGCCTGGAGCGTCTACTCAATATCCGAAGTTGTCATTCCAATTGAATGGAGGGCTGCGTCGAGCCGCAGCACTCCAGGGAGAAACCATGTCCTCATTCACTCGACGCGACTTTGTCTCGATGTCCCTCGCCAGCGCCTTTGGTGTTTCGTATTCCGGCTGGTTGCCGCGTATGGCTCTGGCGGCTGAGGAAGCCGGCAAACACAAGGCGTTCATTTTGCTCTGGATGGCTGGTGGGCCGACTCAGACGGACACGTTCGATTTGAAAACGGAGCATCCGAACGGTGGGCCGTCGAAGAGCATCGAGACGGCGGTGCCCGGCATTCACATCAGCGAGCATCTGCCCGGCGTGGCCAAGCAGATGAAGGACATGGCCATCATCCGCAGTTTGACGACGACGGAAGGGGATCATGATCGTGCGACTCGCGCGATGCTGACCGGACACAAGCCGGGGCAAGAGGGTGTGAATTATCCGAGCCTCGGTTCGATGTTCGCGAAGGAGCTCGGCGACGAAGCGAGTGATTTGCCGCATTATGTCAGCATTGCGCCGATGCGATTCGGTGATTCCGGCGGGCCGGGTTTCCTCGGTCCCAACTTCGCTCCGCTGGTTGTCTCCGGCAACAGCAATGACCCGGAAGCTCGCGCCAACCTCTCGATTGAAAATCTCAAAGCGCCCGCCGGAGTCAGGAAAGAGTCGCTGGAAAAACGCTTCGAGATTTCCAAGTTCCTGCAAGACGACTTCAACAAGTCGGCGAAGAGTCCCTCGTCAAAGGCGCACAAGGCGAACTTCGAGCGAGCTTGGCGGATGATCGAGTCGAATGCGAAAGGTGCCTTCAAACTCGATGAAGAAACCGCCGCGCTGCGTGATAAATATGGACGCAGCCAATTCGGGCAAGGCTGCTTGCTGGCTCGGCGATTGGTTGAGCGCGGGGTCGCTTTCGTCGAAGTCACGCTCGGCGGCTGGGACACGCATGGAAACAACTTCGCCGCCGTGAAAACGCTGAGCGACACACTCGATCCGGCGTGGTCCACGCTGATGGATGACCTGCGTGAACGAGGTCTACTCGATTCCACGCTCGTCGTCTGGATGGGTGAGTTCGGCCGGACTCCGAAGATCAACACCAACAACGGTCGCGATCACTTTCCGATGGCGTGGTCCACGGTGCTCGGCGGCGGCGGGATCAAGGGAGGCCAGGTCATCGGCGATACGGGAAAAGCGGGAACCGAAGTGGCCGACCGCCCCGTCAGGCTCGCCGATTTCTACGCGACGATGTGCGCGGGGATCGGCGTCAGCCCCGACCACGAAAACATCTCGCCCGAAGGTCGACCGATTCCGTTGGTCGATCGAGGTGGCAAGGTGATCGAGGAAATTGCAGCGGTGCCGAAGTCGGAGAAGAAGAAGGGTTGAGCGGCGCGGCCGGCTTGAACGTAGCCGTCACGCTCCCGCGTGACGAGCCGAACGCTTCAAGACGGCGGGATGACTTCGTTAATGAGCGTCAGTGTTATTGAGCGTCAGTGAGCGATCGGCTCATCACGCGGGAGCGTGATGGCTACGTTGGCGGACCGATGATTCGATCACAGCACAACTTGAACTGGATGACCTCGCAGCGAATCGTTCGCTCCGCAGTTGTCGCGATTTGTTGCTCTGCCGCTCTGGCCTCCGCTCATGCCGCCGCCCCGCAAGAACTCGCTGTCGGCCCAGAACGGTCGGCGGAGATTCCCGACGCCGATCTGCCTGATTCGAAAATCTGGGATTTCACCGGCTCAAAATTCAAAGCGGACAACTTCCTGTATCACGGGGACGCGAAGGCCGCCGAGAAACACATTCACCCGACACCCACCGGATTGCAATTTCTCTTACCGGCCGGCGACGTCAAACCGCAGGTGGCCGGTATTCATCCGAAGCTGCGGATCGGTAGCGACTTCGTGACGACCGTCGAATACGCCGGTTTGAAGTGCTCGCCGCCGAAAGACACCTGGGGCTCCGGGGTGAATCTCACGCTGTTAACCGACCCGTCGCATCAAGCGGGGATTTATGCGCGTCGCACTACGAACTCCACGGCGACGAGCGCGATGTGGCACTTAGTGTCACGTCGGATTACACGTTCACATTTGCGGGACAGCCGAAAGTGAAGTTCGAGCCGCGCGAAGTGCTCAAGTGGACGAACCCGGTTCGTCATCGGCAACTCGGCGTCGTTCATCTTTGGTTGCACGAGGGTCGTGCCGAGGCGATGTCCACGTTCTTCACCAGTGAGTCGGCGACGAACGAAAATGAAAACGTGGTCATGCACGAGTTTCAGTCGTTGTCGTTGCGGCGCATCACGGCGACTGGCCGCGATGGTCAAGTCCGCTGGTCGCCGGCTCAACCGGGGCTCGCGCTGCAACCGATTGCCGGCGCGTCGGAGCCGGCCGATTCGCCCACGGTGCGGTTACGTCAGATGCGAACATTGGCTCGCGAGTATTCGGCGCACAGCGTTTCGTACTACGGAGAGACCGCGCGATGGGAATTGCGACTGCTGGCGCAACCGCTCTACCGCTACGAGCCGAAGTCCGCCGACGTGTTAGACGGAGCCGTCTTTGCATTCGCAGCGCCGGGACTGCCCCGGAAATCATCCTGCCCATCGAAGCCCGTAAGATTGGCGACCGCTGGGCGTGGCACACGGCCGGAGCACGCTTCTCGGACCACCGCCTTTATCTGCGTCACCAGGACAAAGACGTTTGGACGTTCCTCAATGACAAACGCGACCCCTTCTTCCGAGCCGGCGAGAACGACACCTATCGTCTCTTCCGCGACCGCGTCTTCGAGATCTCCACGCTGAGCAGCGAGACTCGCACAAATGCCAAATCAGAGCGGTGATCCGCCGGATCATTCGACGACAAATTCTGTTTTCCTTCGCGTCCTTTGCGACCTTCTGTTCAAAACGCATTTGGAACAGAAGGTCGCAAAGGCCGCGAAGAGGGACGAGGTAAGTGGGATCGTGACGACGGCTGATCCGTTCATTCTCTCGTGTGACAACGTGCGTTCGGAGTCAAAACGGGAATTGGCGATTTCACGAGGTGCCTGATGATGAACCGAATTTGGTTGCTCCTGATGTTGCTGGAATGCTGTCTGCCTGCGTTGGTCTGGGGACAGGGAGATTCCAAGAATGCCGATTCTTCCACAGGCAAAACGCCGTCGCCGTTACGGAAGCTGATGGACGAATCGCTGGCATGGGATGAACTCTTCCTCAACGAAGAGTCGGTGACACCAATGACCGCGCGAGTCGCGATGCGTTGGGCGAACAACACGCGGGGTTCGGAAGACGGTATGACGGTGCTCTTCCTCGCCGATGGCCGGCCGGAGGCGGTCTGCTGCGTTTATCCGTGGGAAAAGAGCTTGATTCACGAGTTCGATTCGCTGTCGCGCGGCACGCTGGTCGGCAAGCGAGACGGCGTGTTTGTCTGGCGTCCTGAGAAACCCGGCGTGCAATTCCTCGCAATCCCCGATGCGGATGTTCCCGCCGAGACATCCATCGCGAGACTGCGTCAGATGAAATCGTTCGCGAGCCAGTTTTCATCAACGATGCTTGGATGGCGAGCGGACAAGAGCGATCGCGAATCACTGCGTCTGCTGCCTCAGCCGCTCTATCGCTACGAGAGCAAGCGGAGCGATGTACTCGACGGAGCCGTCTTCGCCTTCGTCCAAGGGACCGATCCCGAATCGCTGTTGCTCCTCGAAGCATTCAAAAAAGAGAGCGGCTTCGAGTGGCAATTCGCATTCGCTCGCCGCACGTCGGGCGAACTGGAAGGCCGGCACAAAGACGCGATCGTGTGGCATGCGGATCGGTTTCCCGAAAACAACAACTCACGATCGACGCACCGCAGTTTGGCTCGGCCGCTGGACTCCGCCATTCTCGATGCCTTGAAGCAGAAAGACGAAAAGCCATGAACCGCTTGATGACCACCGGAGTGACGCGAGCCACGCTGGCTTGCATCGTCTTGCTCGCGGCCTTCGTGAGCAGGCCGTCGCGGGCAGACGATCCAGCGACCTCGTCGGCCAAGACCGCGGCGGACGCGACTGTGTCCGGGACGAAGCGAGCGATCATCGTCTGCGGTCTCAGCGGAGACGCGGCTCATCACAAGCTGTTTGCGGAATCTGTCGGCAAGCTGCATGAGGGACTCACCAAGCAATTGGGATTTGTTGCCGACAACGTGCAGGTCTTGTTCGGTGATCCGGTTCAAGAGCCTGACTCGGAAGTCATTCAATCGGCCAAGCGAGCGACTCGCGAAGAACTGGAAAAGAGCGTCGCCGAACTGCGCGAAAAGTTGCAGCCGGAGGACGCTCTGTGGGTCATTGTGCTGGGGCACAGTCATTACGACAGCAAGCACTCGTGGCTGAACCTCCCCGGCCCGGATATTCATCAACTCGACTTCGGCAAGCTGTTCGCCGATCTGAAGGCGCGCGAACAAGTCTTCTTCATCACGACGCCGACGAGCGGCTTCTACGTCAAGCTGTTGTCGGCGAAAGGCCAGGTCGTCATCACGGCGACCGAAGTCGATTGGGAAACGAACGAAACCGAGTTCCCTCACGAACTGGCCCGCGTCTTGTCGGCTCCTCCCGAAGCCAAAGACTTCGACATCGACCAAGACGGAGCGAGCACGCTGTTCGATTTGTATGTCACCGTCGTTCGCAACCTCGCGCAGTCGTACCTTGATCGCGAACTGCTGGCGACCGAGCACCCGCTGCTCGACGACAACGGCGACGGCCGCGGCACCGAAGTGCAAATCGACTACCTGACCGCCGAGCAAGGTGGCCGCGCCAAGCCAAACAAACCGCTAACCATCACGCTCAAACCCAACAGTGACGGCAGCCTCTCGATGTCAATTCGACTGACGTTGGCTGCGACGCATTCACCGACAGACACACTCTCCCAATGAAGACATCCATCAAGTCGTTGATGGACGGGAAGATCCAGTCCAGGTCCGAAAGGTTTAGGGTTGGTGGCTGCCCTTAAGCGTGTCGATCGTTTTGTCGTCAACAAGGTGCGACCTTCCAACCCGCTCCATCTGCGCAGTACGAGTTCCTCGTGGCTGACTGTCGCGGTGGAAGCCGGTGTGTCGAATCACTCAAAAGCGGAGTCCTCTCCAGAAGCCGCCGACGCTGCAAGAGATGGTTCACAGAGCGTCCCAACTGGGCGGTGATATTCACCGCCCGCGCTCCGAATTCACCGCCCGCACTCCGACCAACTTGGACGCAGAAGAGATGTCGATTTACTTCGACTCCGCAGGGCCGCTGCTGATGCAGTAGAGATGAGTGTGAGTCCGCAAAAACAGTTCTCCGTGTGCGGGCGCGAGTGCGGCGTAGGTCGGCTCACCCACGCTGTTCTTGGCGAGGAGTTCAAACTTCGGAGCCGCTTTCACCACGAACGTGTCCCCTTCCAAATTGGTGACGTAGAGCTTGCCGTCGGCCAGCAGGATCGAGCCCCAGAGATTGCCGCCGAGCCGCTCTTGAAAGACCGGCTCACCAGTCTCGGCTTTGAGACATTGCAGAGTCCCGGTCGCATCGGCCTGGAATAGATAGCCGTCGTGAATGACACCGCTGCCGACTCGTTGCGGATTCTTCGTCTCAGTGCGCCACAGCCGATGCGAATTGGTGACGTTGCCCGATCCGCCAAGCCGGATGGCCATCGTCGGTCCATTGTGGCCGGAGACTCCAACAACCACTCGGCCACCGGCTCCGATGATCGGCATCGCGTAGACTTCGTTGCCCAGACCGTCGATCTGCCACAACGTCTTGCCGGTCGCCGGATCGTAGCCTTTGAAACAACCGAGGCCGCCGACTTTGTCGCCGGGCAACGGCATCACGAGTTCATCGCGATCGCCGGCGCGAGCCACCACCGGTGTGCTCCACGAACCGAAGACCGGACTGTTGATCGGCGTTTCTTCGGAAGTCCACATCGTCTTTCCCGTTTCGCGGTCGAGTCCGTACAGAATCGACGGCGTGCCCGGCCCGTGAAACACGATCACCAAGTTGCCGTACAACACCGGACTACCACCGTTGCCCCATCGGCTGAGCACCGGGCCGAGATCGCGATGCCACAGCCGCTGTCCATCGAGTCGGCAGGCGAGGACTCCGCCTGACGCGAAGTTGGCGAACACGGTTTTGCCGTCGGTCACGGGTGAGGCACTGCACGGTGGGTTCTGTCCGTGAGACGTCTCTTCCACATCACAGGTCACTTCTTGCTGCCACAGCGTCTTGCCTGTCTTTCGATCGAGAGCGATCAACGCTCGCCGCTTCCCTTTGTCCAAGCCCTGAGTCAGAAAGATGCGATCGTCCAAAATGATCGGAGTCGAATTGCACGGCTCGGCGAGCGGCACTTTCCAGCGGATGTTCTCGGTGTTGCTCCAGCGATCGGGTAGCCCCTTTTCGTCACTGATCCCGGTGGCATCCACGCCGCGCCACGCCGGCCAATTGCCGGCCATCGCTGGGATCGCCATGCCAACGATCAAGCATTGAATCAGAGTTTGGAATCTCATCGAAGCAATCTCCTCAAAGAGACATCGGGTTCATGACTCTCGACGAAGTCGTTCCTTGGAATTCGTCCACCTTGTGCTTTGTCGCAGCTAAGAATTCGGGTTGTGAAAATCAGCCGCAGGGCGCTAGCCCCGGTTGAACCGGACGCTAGCGCGTGCCGGCTGATTTGTTCAACGCGGAAATCAGGCTGTGACAAAGCACTAAACTCGGACGACGTTCACGCGAGTATGTCTCGAACGACCTGTCCATGCACGTCGGTGAGCCGGAAGTCGCGGCCGGAGTAACGATAGGTCAGCCGTTCGTGGTCGAGCCCCATCAGATGCAACAGCGTCGCGTGCAGATCGTGGACATGAACCGGGTTCTCGGCCGCCATGTTGCCGAACTGGTCGGTGTTGCCGTAGGCGATGCCACCTTTTACGCCGCCACCGGCGAGCCACATCGTGAAGCCTCGGCTGTGATGATCGCGACCGCTGGCTCCTTGCGACCACGGAGTCCGTCCGAACTCGCCACCCCAAACGATCAGCGTTTCATCGAACAGGCCGCGGCTCTTCAAGTCTTTGATCAGCGCGGCGATCGGTTGGTCGCTTTGCTTCGCGTGGCTCGCATGATTTTTGATATCGCCGTGATCATCCCAAGGTTGTCCGCCGCCGTAATAGATCTGCACCATGCGGACTCCTCGTTCGACCAAACGCCGAGCCACCAAGCAGCCGTCGGCGAATTGGCCTGAGCCGTACAGCTCGCGCGTTGGCTGCGATTCGCGATTGAGATCGAACACTTCCTGAGCGGCGAATTGCAGGCGGAACGCCATCTCCAGTGATTCGATCCGAGCTTCCAATTGATTGTCCGCCGAGCGTGTCTCGAAGTGACCGCGGTTCAATTCCTGGATCAGATCCAACTGCCGCCGCTGCACGGCGGGAGGCAAGTACGAATTATGAGCGTGCTGAATGACGCTCTGCGGATCGAGCTTGCTGTTGTTGATGTGGCAGCCCTGAAAGATCCCCGGCAGAAAACTGTTGCCCCACAGTTGCGGCCCAACGACCGGCTTGCCGGGACAGAGCACGACGTAGCCCGGCAGGTTCTGGTTCTCGGTTCCCAGGCCGTAAGTCAGCCACGAACCCAAGCTCGGCCGCGTCGGCTGCGAGTTCCCCGAATTCATGATGAGCAGTCCCGGCTCATGATTCGGAATGTTCGTGTGCATCGACTTGATCACGCAGATGTCGTCGATGACACCCGCGACGTGCGGATACAGCTCGCTGACGTCGATGCCGTTCTCGCCGTACTTCGCGAACTTGAACGGCGACGGAAATAATTTGCCGACCGATCGCTGATAGTCCTTCGTCAACTCTTCCGGCTGCTGCCCGGCGTACTGTGTGAGCGCCGGTTTTGGATCGAACGTATCGACGTGCGAAGGACCACCGTTCATAAAGAGAAAAATCAGATGCTTCGCTCGCGGAGCAAAATGCGAAGCCTTCGGTGCCAACGGACTGACCGCCGATCCTGCTGCGACAGCGTTGCCGAGCAAGCCGCCGTCCGACATGACTCCGGCCAGGCCCAGTAACCCGAAGCCGCTCCCCATACGAGCCAGAATCTGACGGCGAGAAACAATGTTTTGATCGATCATCAAGTTGCTCCAGAAGTTCAATTCAAAATGAAGGACCTCTTCTTGCCTGACAGACACGCATCTCAGCCAGTCGTTCCCAGTTTGGTTCGGTGTGCCTCTGCCATTATCCCGAAGGGATTACGTCACATAGCCCAGGGTTGCCCGCGAATGCGGGCTACCCTGGGTTGAGGAAAACGTGCCCGGTCTACCCTGAAAGGGTTGCGTCATCTGAGACATCGCGAGGGCGGAACCCCGTTGGGGTACAAGGCTCTCTCTCATCGAAACCCAGGGTAGCCGCGATGCGCGGCAACCCTGGGCTATGTGCCGCAACTCCTGCGGAGTAAGT
>JAYVQJ010000212.1:0-2617 GCA_043777235.1 Planctomycetia bacterium | reverse complement strand
CGCCGGAGGACCAGAAAAGATCACCTTCGAACGCTTCGGCGACCAATGGCGGTTAGCTCAATAACGATCGCCGTAGGTTGGGCACTCCTGCCCGACCGAATGACGGGCAAGAGTGCCCATCCTCCGTTTCGGAGAACTGAACCATGACTCAAACACGTCCGCGCGGTTTCACGCTCGTCGAATTGCTCGTTGTGATCGCCGTCATCGCGGTGCTGTTGACGCTGTGCCTGCCAGCGATCCAACAGGCACGGGCCGACGCGAGACAATCGCAGTGCCAGAACAACATGAAGCAACTCGGACTGGCTTTTCATAACTATCACAGCGCGGCGAAGGTGTTTCCGCCGGGTTGGACCCAGTATCACCCACAACCCGGTTCGGAAACCCGCTTCGGTTGGGCAGTCCAAATCTTGCCGTACCTAGATCAGGTTGCTCTCTACAAGCGATTGAATTCTCCAACTCAGCGCGCTGAGCCGATCGAGCAGTTTCAGATTCGCTTGCCAGTGTATCGTTGCCCGAACGATCCGACGGATGACGTGAATTCGCAACGGGGCAACTTCGGGACGATGAACTACTCCGTCAACTTCGGCCCGGTCGCTCCCCCACGCTGGTTGCATAACGGACTGACGGAATCCTGGCCGGGCCAATCTCCAACGCCGACCGAGACCAATGGCTTGGCGTTTCTCAACAGTTGCGTTCGGCTTGCGAATATCACCGACGGAACTTCCCAAACTCTGTTGGCTGGGGAACGCTCCGTGATTGGCGGTGCCGCGATTTGGATGGGTGTTCGCGGTAACGAGTTTGAAACGGATCAAGTCACCGATTGCAGCCCAGGCCATGAGATCAACGCCAGCGATGCGGGCTTTTCCAGTCAGCACGTTGGCGGCGCGAATTTCCTGTTTTGCGACGGCCGAGTCGTTTTTCTGTCCGAGAAAATCGAATCGGGGCTGGGTGAAGGCCGGCAAATGAAGACCTACCAGAAGCTCAGCCATCGTTCCGACGGCATGAACATCGGAGAATTTTGAGTCGCGCGATCCATCTCATTTCTGGAGCATGCCAACATGGCCCATCGACATCGCACACGTGGCTTCACGTTGACTGAACTGCTGGTCGTGATTGGAATCATCACGATCCTGCTGACACTGCTGGCACCGGCCGTGCAGCGTTCGCGTGATGCTGCTCGCTTGGCACACTGCAAGAACAATCTCAAGCAGCTCGGCTTGGCGTTCCACAACTATCACGACACGTTCGTCTCGTTTCCGCCCGGTTGGACGCAGCATCACCCGCAGCCGGGACCGGAGACTCGATTCGGCTGGTCGGTGTTCGTGCTGCCGTTCGTCGAGCAAGCCCCGCTCTACCAGCGAATGGACTTTGGCACTCAGCGAGGTGAGCCGTTGAACGTGTTTCAGACCCTAATTCCGGTGTATCGCTGCCCGGAAGACCCGTCGGATGACATCAACGCTCAACGAGGTGAGTTTGGAACGTTGACCTACTCCGTCAATTTCGGCCCGGTCGCTCCACCCCGCTTGATCGAAAACGGACTCGCCGAGTTTTGGCCCGGCCAACTGCCAACGCCGCTAAGTACAAACGGTCTCGCGCACCTCAACAGCAAAGTCTCGATGCGTGATATTCGCGACGGTACATCGAACACGTTCCTGATCGGCGAACGCTCGGCCACTGGCAGTTCGGCCATTTGGATGGGAGTCCGCGGCAACGAGTTTGAAACCGATCAAGTCACCGACTGCGCGCCAGGCCACGAGATCAATAAATCGGAAGCCGGATTCTCCAGTCGTCACCTCGGCGGTGCGCATTTCTTGATGTGCGACGGAGCCGTTCGCTTCGTCAACGAGCAAATCCCTTCCGGCCCGGGAACCATGCAACAGACGCCAGTCTATCAGCGGCTCAGCGGTCGATCCGACAGCTTGCCGATTGTTGATTTCTGACGGGGTCGGCGTTCCGAACCGACACGGCAGTCATGCAAAGAGCTGCCGTACGGCGACGCGAAATCCGGGGAGATGCGGCTCAGCGGTCAATTCATCGTCGCTCGTAAAGAATTCGGGATTTGCCCCAGGACGATGAACAGTCACCGTTTGGAAATGCGGATCGACAATCCAGACCAGCATGACGCCGGTCGCGAGGTATTGGTCGATCTTCGCCGCAATGTTTTCTTGTGTGTCGGACGGCGACAGCACTTCGACTGCCAGCAACGGGACTCCTTCAATCATCGTGGAAGCATCGTTTTGCTTCGCCGCCACCTCGGCCGAAACGTAGGCCACGTCGATCCCGACGCTCGTACCGGGATCGCGTTCGAGCGTGAAGCCAGCTTCGCCCGACAAGACGTCACCGCGAGGTTCCGGTTGCTGCCGTCGCCATGTGTTGAGGGCAAACGCGATGCGGGCTTCGGTCTTGGCGTGAAAGCGATTTCGTGGGCTCGCCGGATGCTCCTTCACGATGCCAGCAATCAACTCGCGTTCGATCGTCGGATCATCGGCCAGCGCTAAAAAGTCTGTCAAAGTCATGCGGACTCTGACTGGCTCCGTCTCATTTGCGGATGCCCCACTCGTCGCTCGCGCGAGTGCCGCTGTCGTCATGCGGAGTCTCCTCGAAGCATCTTGAAAGC
>JAYVQJ010000211.1:0-10226 GCA_043777235.1 Planctomycetia bacterium | reverse complement strand
GGGCGGTTCTTCAAATTTCCATTCTGGAGTGACGAACGGCGATCCATTGTTGTGAAACCAAGACTCGCCTCGACTTTGGTCAGGCGTGCTGCGCGAGTCGGCAGCGAGAATGGACGAAGAATAGAGCCACACAACACAACTCGCGAGGAAACCGGGAGTTTCGCGGTGACGCGGAACTCGGTACGGCGTTTGCCAAGCAGCGAGACGAACAGACCGCTGGCCAAGCAGAGTGATTCGCAGGGAGCGCCCCCGCGCGGAAAACGCTGCTGGCTGTGTGGCGGTCACTCGCATGTCGGTTCGCTGATCCGCGATGAGAGGGTCGGCTGGGGGCGTAGCTGGGGTTTCTCCGCGTCGGAGGGATTCTGGACGAGCGCCTACGCTTCCCAGTCGACCTTCTCATCGCGGTTTCGGCACGCGCCGTGTATCTTGCCGCGCATGACAACTTCTTCCTCGGACTCCCCGACTCCGCCCGACTCGTCCCGTCCGCTGCGCGTGTGCAGTTTTGAGAGCCGCAAGCAGGACGAGATGCGTTCGCTGATTGAACGCAACGGCGGAGTCGCGACGATCGCCGCATCAATGCGTGAAGTGCCGCTCGAAAATAACGTCGCGGTGTTCGAGTTTGTCGATCGGCTGTTGGTCGGTGAAATCGACGCCGTCATCTTCATGACCGGCGTTGGCGCGAGAGCGTTGCTGGAAGTCGTCGAAACCAAGTTGAATCGCGCGACGTTTTTTGACGTGTTGCAACGCTGCTGTCTGATCGTTCGCGGGCCGAAGCCGACAGCGGTGCTGCGTGAGTGGAGTGTGCGGATCGATCATCGCGCTCCCGAACCGAACACATGGCGTGAACTGCTGAGTGTTATCGACGCGGGACTGAGTTTTCCCCACGTCGCATCCACATCAAGCAATGTCTCGGAGCAGCCGTTACTCGGCCGAACGATCGCGATTCAAGAATACGGCCTGCCGAGCACCGAGTTGTATTCCGCTCTGGGTGATCGTGGCGCGAGCCTGCTTCCAGTGCCGGTCTATCGCTGGGAATTACCGACGGACACTGCTCCGCTGGAAGCCGCGATCCGCGCGGCCATTGCTGGCGAATTCGACGTGCTACTTTTCACGAGCGCTCAACAAATTCGCAATGTGTTGGAGATCGCCGATCGGCTTAACGTTCGTGAATCGTTCTTGGCGGCAACGCAACGTTGCCGGATCGGCTCGATCGGCCCGACATGCTCCGAAGCCCTGCGCGAAGCCGGCCTGCGAGTCGATCTCGAACCCTCGCATCCGCACATGGGACATTTGGTGCGGGAAACGCTGGCGAAACGAGGAATGAAGAACGAGGAATAAAGAACGAGGAACGGCTTTGTGTTCCGTTGCGCATTCTCCATTCTTCATTCTCCATTCTTCGTTCTCTTCCCCTTCTTTCGCAGGTGCTCGTCCCACATCTCGATCAGCGTCTCTTCGGACGAGAACCGGAATTGGAATCCGAGTTCATTCTGCAAGCGGGCTGGAGAAACGACCCACGGGTAACGAGCGAACTCGTGTAGGGTCGGTGGGAAATCGAAGATCGGCAAACGCAGCCCCCACCAGATCGTCGTGGCCAATCGCATTGCCCAGAAGGGGATCGGCATGGTCCTGCGATTGGTGAGTTCCGCGACTCGCCTCAACAGGATGTGATCGGGAGGGCCGACGTTGAATGGGCCGCGCGCATTGTGATTCAAGATTGCCCACGTTGCGGCAATGCAGTCCTCTTCATGCACGAACTGCATGGGCACGTTGACTCCATCCGGCAAGAACATCAGCGGAAGGCTCAGGATGTAGCGGCTCAGATAATTGTTGACTCCGCGACCGCCAATGATGGCCGGGCGAGTCCATGAGATCGCGACGTCGGATAGTTCTTCGGCCAGCGATTTAATCTCGGCTTCGAGCTTGGTCTTGTCCGACGAGTATTGAAACTTGTCGCGTGCTCGCAGTTGCCAATCTTCAGTAATCGGCACGGGATTGTCCGGCCACGCTCCGTAAGCGGTCGCACTGGATGCCATCAGGAACCGCTGCGGTCGGAGTTCACGCACGGATTCGAACACGTTGCGTGTGCCGCCGACGTTGATGTCGCTCATCAGCTTCGTATCACGGATCGGGTTCACGACGAACGCGAGATGCACGATCGTGTCCGGCTGAAAAATCTTGAGTGCCGCTGGCACATCGGGGCTGCGGATGTCGGCTTTGACGAACTCGTGCGGAGCGGCGTCACCCGGAGCGAGACAATCAATACCGAGGATCTGCGTCTCCGGTGACTCGCGACGAATATGCTCGACGAGCTTGCGACCGTAGTAGCCGGAACTGCCAGTGATCGCGATGCGCTGCATGATGGACAATCTTATTTGCACAAACTAAACGGATTTTGGCTGCACATTTTCAACGCAAAGACGCAAAGGCGCAAAGGACAGCGTAGAAACGAACTGCGATTCGTACAAACGACAGAAGTCACCCGGCCGCCGTTAAGTGAGTTTCCGTTATCCACACGCCTGATCGACGGCTCGATGGCATGCTCTGGTTCGCTGGCGACCTCATTTTCAGGTCAGAAGAACTTCGATCGCCAAACCTGCCTTCATTGCTACGCTGCGCGGATAGAATCCGTCTTCTCCAAGCGCTGCATTAAGTTGGTCGCCTCTGACATAGACCTTGGCCACGTCTTCTTCCACCAATGTGTCGTATTCGACAACGATGCGTTCCACATCAACATGGGAAAAGGCATCGCGAATGGTCTGCATCGATTGCTCTCGAGTCATTCGTCGATCCCTCGCCAAGCCGCGAACAGAGTGATTTCTCGTTCGTTATTCACTATCCACCCATTTTCGGAATGACCGAACAACAACGTTTCATGTTTTCTTTGCATCTCTGCACCTTTGCGTCTTTGCGTTGAAAACCGTTTCGTTTGAATGACCTATTTCTCGGAGTTCAACGGATGCTTCGGCCAGCTTCGGCCTCGGCGAGCGACCTTGGTCAGTTGTCGTTGATACGGGAAGAAGTCGACTTGAATCGTATGCCGGACGCTCTTGGTGTAACGCTTCGCGATTTCCGCGCGGTGTTGCTGAACCTCGGAGAGCATCTGCTCGCGAGGCGGCAGGCCGGACTGACCACTGAGCAGTTCGGCGACCCATTTCGCCTGAGCCTCGGCCAGCGGCATGATCGCGCCCCACGGTTGCACAAGGCCGACAAAATACAGCCCCGGTTGATCGGGATGCACGACTTGGTGATACAGGGCGACCTCGTTGTTGAGCGGGTCGATGATCGAGTTGTCGAAGAACGGAAACGTGATGTTGTACCCGGTACACCAGACGATGAGGTCGATCTTTTCGACGTTGCCATCGACGAACTTCACGCTGTCACCGCACAGCTCTTGCACGTTCGGTTTGATCTTGAGGTAGCCGTGCCCGATGACGTTGAAGAGGTCGGCCGAGATCGTCGGGTGCTCTTGCAGTACGCGATGCTCCGGTTCGGGGAGTCCGTACCACGACATCTTGCCGCGAGCCCACCACAGTCCGGCGGCGAAGATCGGCCGAATCATCCACCACGGCAAGAAGGACCACAGGCACTCCGGCAGGATCGTGTCCATCGCCCAGCCGAACATGTATTTCGGAATGACGTGAGCACCTCGCCGCACCGACAGGAACGTCGCGTCGGCGATGCGTGAGGACTCGCACGCGATGTCGCATGACGAGTTGCCGAAGCCGACGACCAAGACACGTTTGCCGACGACGATGTCCGGCGTGCGGTAATCGTGCGAGTGCATCTGTTGGCCGTGAAACTCGCCGGGATACGTCACCGTGCGCGGGTTCCAGTGATGTCCGTTGCAGACCAGCACCGCTCCGTAACGATTCGTGCGCGGCTGGCCGTCGGGGCCGACGACGGTCACATCCCAATCGCCGTTGCCGACGGGGACGACCTTCTCGACGCGCGTGCGGAACGTGATCGTGTCGCGGAATCCGAAGTGATCGACGTAGCTCTCGAAGTAATTCAGGACATGCTCGTGATCGGGAAACGGCACCCAATCGCGCGGCAGCGGGAAATCGGAATAAGCCATCGTGTCGCGCGACGTGTTGATGTGCAGCGACTTGTAGGCCGAACTGCGGCCGTTGTCGTTGTTGTAGCGCCACATCCCACCGATGCCGCTTCCCATTTCAAAGCAGTCGTAGGGAATGCCGCGCTCGCGCAATGTCTTGGCGGCCGCGATGCCTGACGAGCCGGCTCCGATGATGCACGCCTTGCGTGGGGAGCCGTTGGACGATGTGAGATCACTCATGCTGCTGGGCCGCCTTTGGGCGGGACGACGAAGAATTCTGATTCAACCAGCGAATCAGCAAGTCCTGATACTGCTGAGGTCGCTCGGCAAAGAACATGTGGCCGGCTCCGGGCCACAGGACTAATTCCGCACCTGGCACATGATCGGCAATCCAGCGCGTGTGCGTCGCAGGAATGTAAGGGTCCGAATCCCCTCCGGCAATCAGCGTCGGACAACTGATGCGACCGATGCCATCCGACAAATCCACTTGCGAAATTTTGCGGAATAGCTCGGCCAAAATCATCGGATCGTTTTGGCCCCACGCGGCAAACCAATCGGCCATCGTCGGCTCGTAATACGGCGAAGTCAGAAACGCTTGAACGTCACCGACGCCGGATCGAATCGCGAGATTGAATAGCAGGCGTCGCCGTCCGACCGCACCGAAACTGTAATGCACCAACCAGCGAGTGAATGAACTCAGACTCATCCGCTGGAGTCCGCCGATCAGCCCCAACCACTTGCCGATCGCGAAGCCGGAAATGCTCATGATGCTGCGAACTCGTTGCGGGAAATGCACCGCGAGTGCGAGCGCGGTGAAGCCGCCAGTCGACCAGCTCACGAAATCGGCCGGCTCATCACCGATCAGTACTTGCAGAGCGGTCTCGTACCAACCGGCCCACATTTCGGGAGTCACCGCGTCCCAGGATGTGATCGTCGAACGCTCGATCTTCGCGGGGTGATGACCGGGCAGGCTCAACGAAATCCAACGCCGGCCGTCGCGCACCTCGGCCGGCATGGACGGCAACCAATAATCGACGCTGGCGGTGATCCCGTGAATGAACACGACGGGAGGTCCGCCCAGTGATTCGTTCGAGCTGATCGCGGCCAGCGTATGACCGGGTAAAGAAATCGTGTGGTTGTGCATTTCGCCAACGTGCGTTTTGAGGATGCGGCGATCATACTGCCCACCTCTCGGTTTTGAACGGCACTCGATCTAAGTAACCCGAAGCGTGAGCGAGGGACGATCCTCGATCGACTCTCTCTTCTCGAACGTTGAAGAGCTTTCGCTCTCGCTCACGCTTCGGGTTTTTGATTGGCACACTCAATTTTGAAGGAGTTCTCACGATGACACACCGTCTGAGTTACCTGCTGTGGAGTTGGATTCTGCTCGTGCCGGCAGTCAGCTTCGCTGACGATCCGGCCGTGAAATTGAAGGCCGGCGACCGCATCGTCTTCCTCGGCGATTCAATCACTCAAGGGGGAGCCGGCCCGAACGGTTATGTGACGCTGATCCGGCAAGCTCTCGACAAAAAACACGCTGATCTGAAGATCGAAGTCATCGGTGCCGGCATCAGCGGCAACAAAGTCCCCGACCTGCAACGCCGAGTCGATAAAGACGTGATCGCCAAGAAACCGACGATCGTCGTGATCTACATCGGCATCAACGACGTCTGGCACGGCGAAAAAGACCCCGCTCGCGGCACGCTGCCGGATGCGTTCGTGGCCGGCCTCAAAGAAGTCATCGGCAAGTGCCAAGACGCTGGAGCAACCGTCGTCCTCTGCACGCCGAGCGTCATCGGTGAGAAACTCGACGGTGCGAATGCGCTTGATGCGAAGCTCGATCAATACTCCGACCTCAGCCGCAAGCTGGCGAAGGAACTCAAGCTGCCACTGTGTGATCTCCGCAAAGCGTTCCTCGATCACCTCAAGGCCAACAATAAGGACAACGCCGACAATGGCATCCTGACCTCCGACCGCGTGCATTTGAACATGGCCGGCAATCAGTTCGTGGCCGACACGATGCTCAAGACGCTGGACCCGTAACGACACGGCCGACCGTTTTTTTCGTAGTTTTTTTCGTAGGGTGGGTCGAGTCATCGAGACCCACCATGTGCTTCGCCAATTCTGGTGGGTCTCGATGACTCGACCCACCCTACAGTGCCTTCAATCATGGATCACGCTGCAAACGCTACTGTCTTTACGCGCGACGATGCTCGCACGCACTGGCACGACCAGGCTCTATGGTTCGTGCGATCGAAGCGCGACCGTATGGCGAACTCGTTGCCAGAATGGGAAACGCTCCGCGAGACCGCCGGTGCGATCAAAGCCAACACGATGTCGCGGTTGGCCGAGTTGCTCGAACAGTTCGAGGCGAACGCCACGAAACTCGGTGCGACGGTGCATTGGGCGTCGACGCCGGCCGAGCACAACGAAATCGTGCTCGGCATCTTGCAGAAGCACAATGTGAAGCGAGTCGTGAAGAGCAAGTCGATGCTCACCGAAGAATGTCATCTCAACCCGTTCCTCGAACGGCACGGGATGGAAGTCGTCGATACGGACCTCGGCGAGTGGATCGTGCAATTGCGTCACGAAGCGCCGAGCCACATCGTGTTGCCGGCGATTCACATCAAGCGGCAGGAAGTCGGCGAACTGTTTCACACCGTGATCGGCACTCCCAAAGGACTTGACGAGCCGAAGCCGCTCGTGGAAGCCGCGCGGGGCGAACTGCGCAATAAGTTCATGCGCGCCGAGGCGGGGATCACTGGCGTGAACTTCGCGATCGCCGAGACCGGCGGATTTGTTGTCTGCACGAACGAAGGGAACGCGGACCTCGGCGTCTCGCTGCCGCCCGTTCATATCGCTTGCATGGGAATCGAGAAGCTGATCCCGAAGGCTGAGCATCTCGGCGTCTTCCTGCGACTGCTCGCGCGATCGGCGACGGGGCAGCCGATCACGACTTACAGCTCGCACTTTCACGGGCCGAAGGCGGGGGGCGAGCTGCACATCGTGCTGCTCGACAACGGTCGCACCGACATCTTGGGGAGCGAGGATTTCCGGCGGTCGCTCAATTGCATCCGCTGCGGAGCCTGCATGAATACCTGCCCGGTCTTCCGTCGCAGCGGCGGGCACAGTTATCAGACGACGATTCCCGGCCCGATTGGTTCGATCCTCGCACCGTCGCGAGACGCTCAGCAATTTCATTCGTTGCCGTACGCGTGCAGTTTGTGCGGCAGTTGCACCGACGTCTGTCCGGTGAAGATCGACCTGCATCATCAATTGCTGACCTGGCGCAAAGAGATTGCCGTGCGAGGACTCGTTCCGTTGTCGAAGCGAATCGCTTTGGGTGCGGCCAGCTTCGTCATGCAGCGGCCGAAACTGTTCGGCTTTGCCGGAAAAGTCGGACGAAAACTGCTGTCGTGGATGCCTCGATTTCTGGTCTACAATCGCCTGAACCCGTGGGGAAATCAACGAGAGTTGCCGATCCCTCCGAAGCAAAGCTTTCGCGAGCTGTATCGGCAGCGCAAAAAGTAGCCGTCATCGCTCCGCGTGACGAGCCGAGTGTTGATCCGACTTGAACTCCAGTTCGGCTCATCACGCGGAGCGGTGATGGCTACGTTGACTCGTCCGCTTGAACGATCGAACCTGAAACGGAGAGCCGCCATGAATTCCCGAATGCTCGTGACCCTTTCCGCGATCATGGCCGGTGGAGTTTTGGCGACTGCGGCCGAGCCGATCAAAGTGCAATCAGCATTTGTCCGAGTGCTTGAAGAAGCGGACATCCCCGCGCGAGAAGTGGGTGTTCTGGCGGCTCTCGAAGCACGCGAAGGGGATCTCGTCAAAGTCGGTCAGGTGCTGAGTAAGTTGGACGACGACGACGCGAAGCTGGCGGTCGCTCGTGCCGAACTCGATCTGGCAATCGCAGAACGGCAAGCGAAGAACTCAGTCCCCGTTCGGACGGCCGAGGCTTTGTTGAAGGAAGCCGAGCACGATCATGCTCAGGCAAAACTGGCGCTGCGGATTGCGGTAATGAAGGCGGCGAATGACGTCGCCGTGCGGCACGCCTCGAAATCGCGAGACGCCTCGAAGGCCGAGTTCGATCGCGCGGTTCAGGCTCGCAAGGCATTCGAGAAAAGCATCTCGCAAACAGAACTCGATCGCTTGAAGCTGGTCCTTGAGCGGAACGAATTGGAAATCGAAAAGGCAAATTTCGAGAAAGACCTTGCCGACTTGCAGCAGCAGATCGAAGAGTCGTCGATCGCCGAACAGGATCAGATCGTCGAACGGCTGAAGCTCAGCGTCGAGCAGGCTCAGGTGCAAAAGGAAGTCGACGCACTGACGCGCGACGTGAAGGCCCGCACGCTGGATCAAGCGAAGTTGCAATTGGCGCGGCGCAGTCTCCGCTCGCCGCTCGACGGCGAAGTGGCCGAAGTCTTCCGACATCGCGGCGAGTGGCTCGAACCGGGTCAACGTGTCATGCGCGTCGTGCGGCTTGACCGCTTGAAGGTCGAAGGTTTCGTGAGCAGTCGCGAGATCACCGGTTCGCTGCGCGGTGCCGCCGTCCGGGTGCGAGTTGTCCTCGGTGACGACGAGAAGCCGGTCATCGTTAAGGGAAAGATCGTCTTCATCAGTTCGGAAATCGATCCGGTCAACGCACAGGTCCGTGTCTGGGCGGAAGTCGAAAATCCCGATCTGCTGCTGCGTCCCGGACTGCCCGCCGAGATGGTGATTGACGCCGCGAATCGCACCGCACCGAACAGCGTGACTCCGGCCAAGACGAGCGGGGAGCGTTAGACGCGAAATGCCCAAATCACAAATCTCAATATCCCTGGCACTCACGGATCGCAGATGCGGTCGTCTCCACCGACCCCGCGTCGGTGGAACGAAGACTGATCGGCTAGCCACGAGAACTCCGAATTCCACAAGCTCGCCACCGACCCTGCGTCGGTGGAAGCACGACTCGCTAGCTGGTGAATCGTCGTCCCACCGACACGGGGTCGGTGGAGACGGTGCGCTTGGCCGAATGTCGCGTTAGCCGCCATCAGCGCTCCACCGACGCGGGGTCGGTGGAGGCGTTCCAATTCCGTGTCGAAGCCATAATTCTTCGCTCAGTGATTTAGCCGCCATGCCTCCTTCCGATCTCAACGCCAATGTAATTATTCCGTGGCGAATGCGGCGCGATGTGATCGCGCTGGCGACGTCCGGTGGAGACGATGCCGGTTGGACACTGAAAGATCCGCTCTCGCTGGCGTACTTTCGGTTGCGTGAGGCGGAGTACGCGGTCTTCCGTCTGCTCGATGGCCGCATGACGTATGGCGAGTTGCTCGATGCGCTGCGTCGAACGTTTCCGGCGGAGGCTTGGTCGCTGGAGAATCTGAAATCGTTCATCGGATCGCTGGTGCAATCGGGTTTGTTGACGTCGCTGCGGATGGGACAGGGGAGAGCGTTGGCAAAGCAGCGCGAGTTGGCTCGGCAGCGCGGACGTTGGGGCCTGCTGTCGAATCTGTTGTCGTTCCGCTGGCGAGGCATCGACCCAGAGCCGCTGCTGCAGCGCATTGAACCGCGAACGAGATGGCTCTTTCGTCCCGTCACGATCGCCGTTTGCTCGGCGTTGATTGTGTTGGCGATGTTGATGGTGACTCTGCGCTGGGAGACGCTCGTGCGGCGATTGCCGGAGGCCACGTCGCTGTTTGGATTGGGGAATCTGATTCCGCTGGTGGTCGTGTTCGTTGTGATCAAACTGCTGCACGAGCTGGGGCACGTGCTGACTTGCCGTCACTTCGGCGGCGAATGTCATGAGTTGGGGATTCAGGTTCTGATGTTCGTGCCGCTGTTTTACGGCGACGTGACCGATGCCTGGATGGTCTCGCGGCGTTGGCCGAGGATCGCGATCTCGGCGGCCGGTATCTTCGTCGAACTGGTGCTGGCGTCGGTCGCGACGCTGCTGTGGTGGTCGAGCGTGCCGGGCTTGCTGAACTCGGTCTTCTTGAACGTGATGCTGGTCTGCTCGGTCAACACGCTGCTGTTCAACGGCAATCCGTTGCTAAGGTACGACGGTTACTACGTCCTGGCCGATTGGTTGCACCTGCCGAACTTGGCGATGCAATCTCGGCAGACGGTGATGTCGCTGTGCGAGCGAGTCATCACAGGAGCCAGTGACGAAGACCCAGAACTC
>JAYVQJ010000210.1:0-2633 GCA_043777235.1 Planctomycetia bacterium | reverse complement strand
CTAGCGCCGCGCGGCTAATTTTCGGAATGCGGATAAGGTTGGTTGAAGAGTTGTGCGACGCATTCCGTAAGTGCGTCTGGTCGCCATCAATGAAGTGGCATCACCAAAGTCGCTGAATCGCTCGAAACTGCCAACCTACGGAACCGAAGGTGCCGCGCTACTTCTTTTTCCGCGCCATCAGCCACTTGGCGTACTCGGCGTGTGCGTAGTAAATCACGTTGACGCCGAGCTGATAGCAGAACTCGGTGATCTCCGGCTTCACGCCGGCGTGGCCGTCGGCCCAGGCGTCACCAATGTCGCCGGGGTGATAGTACGCGACCAAGCGGCCATCGATTCGCCAGCCGAGCGCCTCTTTGCCGCCGTGCGGAGCCACATACGGCAAGAACGGAATCGGATACGGAATGCGATGAATCGCATCGTCGAGCGGCACATGCGTCGGACGAATGAAGCTGCAACTTGATCTCGTCGATCGGCGGCACCTTGAAGCTTCTCGCCGAGAACGGATTCACGCATTGATGATCACTTTTCGTTAGGCGAGTGATTCGCCGTCTTGGTCTCTACGAATTTGCTGATGTCTAAATAGGTGTATTTGGCGTGCGTTTCACGGGCGAGTCGCGTCAAGAAATTGTCGAGGACGATCGAGGTTCCTCGTCCAAACTCGACGACGTGGATTGGAATTCGCCGGCGATTGGCACGCCGAAGTTGTTCTAGATCGCCCGCGTATAACAGCGGTTCGTCAGCGTCGGTGAGCAGGTAGATCGCATCGGGATTCAAAGCCAAGGCTCCCCGGAGCGCGGCCATTCGATCGGTGCCTCCTTCGGGAAGGACGCTCTTCACAAACTCGTTGACCAACGCTTTGTTGTCCGTCGTGCCACGGACGAGACACGCACCGGCCTGATCGGCGCGCGGCAAAAAGGGCGTCAGAACCTTGTTGAAGAACAGCACCGCGAACTCGCAATCCGGCGGCAACTCATCCAGACTGGCCAGAAGCTCGGCCTTGACCACTGTCAGAGCATCGTGCTGAGCCATGCTGTCGGATCGGTCGATGACGTATTCAAGTTTCTTCGCCGATGACGGGATGCCAAAAAAACTTGGGCTGCCGCCGCGCCCGACTCCATTGCCGCGCCCCGTTCCATCGCCGCGTCCGAAATTCCGGCCACGGCCCGCGTCGTTACCGGATTCGCCTTCACCGTGTCCTCGACCAATCGCTGTCGGCAACCCATTCAGCTTGGACAGCAGCAACTCGCTGTCTTCATCGGACACATCGCCAGCCGCTGAGTCGGATTTTGGTTCCGCTCTGGTCTTCGGGTCAGCGGTCCTCTGCTCGACGGCGGGAGTTCGTAAGTCAGCAGCAACCTGCGTCGCGTCACTCGGAGAGTTCGCCTGGCCGTGATTCAATACGAACGCCGAGCCGCTTGAACCAACATCGGTCGAATGGATGGCCGTGTCGAATGTCGCGTCATAGGCAATGCTTCCCGAACCATGCCCGCCGCCACGACCGTGCGATGGTCCGAACAGGGCAAGCAGCGACAGCAAAAGTGCCTGCACCAACACTGCCAACGTCCAACACACGAAATCGACTCCGAACCGTCGAATGAGAGGCGATTCCGGTGACAGAAGTTTGATTGTCATCGCCGAAATCCGTTAGCAACCTGATCGCCGAAAGTGAGAAGCCAATTCTCGATCCCTACGTTCAATCGGTCGTTCCGGCTCGGAAATGCAATCCGGCCCCCCGACTCAATGTCTCCTTCCCATTTCGCCAAAGCACAACGGCACAACCAATCACTTTTTCATCCGCGACATCAGCCACTTCGAATATTCGACGTGGGCGTAGAAGATCACGTTGACGCCGAGTTGGTAACAGGCTTCGGTGATTTCGGGTTTGACGCCGGCGTGGCCATCGGCCCAGGCGTCGCCGATGTCGCCGGGGTGGTAGTACGCGACGAGCCGGCCATCGACTCGCCATCCCAGCGCTTCCTTGCCACCGTGCGGAGCGACGTAGGGCAGGAACGGAATCGCAAACGGCACGCGATGGATGACGTCATCCAATGGCACTGCGGTCGGACGGACGTTCGGCAAGACTTGTCGCATCATCGCCAGAACTTGCCCGTGGAAGTGGGCGCTGCCACCGTTGTCGATAAACAACATCCCGTGCTTGTTGAGCATGTATTCGCGGAGTGCCTTCGCGTCGTTCGCGGAGAGTGAAATATTTTTTTCGCCGGTCATATAAACGTAGGGCGGCGACTTCTCGGCGGGGAACGCTTTCAATTGCGAGATGCTGCGGACTTCTTCTTGTTCAGCCACTTTTTGACTGGTTCGCTGGCCGTACTCGAAGAGTAAATTGTGTCCTGAGAAGAACGACATGTCCTGATCCCAGTCGCCGCCGGAATACTCCAGGCGGATGAAGCGGACTTTGCCCTGACTGGTGCCGGGGCCGAAGCCGGAACCGTCACCGTCTCCAAAGCCGATGCCGCTACCAGTACCGCCGCCGGCTCCGCCTTTACCCATGCCGGCTTTGTAGAGGTGGTCGGTGACTTGAGCGAGTTGCAGCTTGACGTCATCAATCGGCGGGGCGTTGAAGAGGATTGAGCTATACGGATTGATGACCAGCTTTCGCCGAGTCACTTTCTTCA